>QNER01000445.1 GCA_003646175.1 Candidatus Parabeggiatoa sp. nov. 1 | reverse complement strand
CTCAGCATAAGTGCTTAACGATAATGTCAAAGAAATCCGATTTCTTTAAGAAATCGGATTTCTATAAATAAGGAACATCACAATAAATAATATACCCCTATTTGTCAAACCTCAGAGGTTTGCTAAACTTCAGAGGTTTTGGTGCTGGGGTTATTGAATGGGATGGTATCATATCATAACCGAGAGATTGGTAATAGGTAATAGGGGATAAATTGGCATTAGGCTCTTTGATGGGATGATATCTTATGAACATTGGTCATTTGTCATTAATAATTATTAATTTGTATAATTAATGACTTTTTGACCAATTACCCCACAAAACGCCAAAGTTGGAGCTTCGCTGTCAACTGGGGCAAAGATCCCATTACCCAAAGAGCCATTTCCCATTTTTACTCCAAAAACCGTTCGGAAAACCATTTTTGCTTGAAAAGCACAGTAATCCGCGAAATCCGCAAAATCCGCGTTAGAATTTCTTATTGCCAGTCCTTTAGCTTCAGCGCCGGATCACCAAAAAGGATAAACGATCTTATTACGCCGGTTGAAATCCCTTTATTGTAAGCGGCGATTTTGGCTTGCGTGGTGATATTCCCTAGCGTTCCATAGCCAAGTTCAAATATCAAAGAAAAAACTTCACGCGATAACGCTTCGTTTTCTATGGAATAGGTTAAGCCACTGGATGAAAACACGCCAATCGCGCCGCCGGTTGCCAGAATAAATTCTTCGGCAAGGGCGTATTTAGACGGTTCTGTGAAAAGCCCGTTAATACAAGTCAGCGCGAGTACAAAGGTTAAATTGTCCTGATTTTTCAGGCTATGAACATTTGAGGGTTTAAACAAGCCCTTTGATTGACTCCATCTGTCCACAACACCATGCCCGGCATAGTTGGTAACCATCGCACCGTCATTGATACTCGCAATAATGTCTTCAGTCGCCTTCCCTAGCTGGTTCTTTTTATCTTCATCCGTCTGTGCGTCTTTGAGATAGGAACGCACATAAACTTTATCGATCTTAAATCCAACCGGCAGAAAGTCAATAAGACTGTCATTCAAATTTTCTTCGCTTTTACCGGTATCAGATACCAGTAAAACTTTATTTGGGCTTTCATGGGTGGATTCTTCAAAACGGATGATTTTATCAATCAGTCGAGCCACCGTTTCTGGCGTATCGCCGGGCATTCGCCCAATCATCATCTCCGGTAAAATGTAATTACCTAGATAGCCTTCCCGAACATCGACATACCAATTGTCATCAGGTATCAAAAGGGACTTTGAACCGACAGAAAGATAAAGATGCGCCGGCACTTTATTCTTTTTGGCTTTGTTCAAATAACCCCGATAATCCATACTGGCATCGCCAACTAAAAATACATAAGTCGGGGCTGGGCGACTCCAGTGTTCGTAGGCATACTTTAAAAAGGCTTTAATGGCAGCCGGATCAAATAGTCCTTCGTTAAATTCATTATAAATGTCTTCAACACTGACGGATTTAACGCGCAAACCCTGCCGACGGCGTAACTCACTCAAAGGCTGCACTGCGGGTAACAAGTCCATAGCTGTAATAAGGATATAGTCGGCCCCGTTTTTGACACTTTTGAGCCTAGCCGGTTGAAAAAGCGTGATATTCGGTGGTGGCTTGAGTTGTGCAAGCGTTGCAATGTAGTAAGTTTTGGTGTCAGTCACCGTATCTTCAAAGGTAGCCTGGTAATTTTGCCCATCAAATTCAATCGAAAAATTGATGATTTCAACAACTTCAAAGGGATTAGTAATGTCATAAATGAGGATTTCGGGTTGACTGAGTTTGTTGACTTCCACCTGAATTTCTTGGGGCAACTCGCCAAGGTTTGGCAAACCGTCGAGGTTTAATATTAAACTATCCGCCACCGCTTCAACAGAACGCCAATAATCCAGTTCGATCCAATTGAGATAGACGGTATCTACGACAGCACCGGTATCGCCGGGGAGTTCAATCGTCAATGTGTTGCGTTTCTCAAAAAGTGCCGACGAAACCAGCATTTCCTGTACATATTCTGAGTCGCCATCCCAGCGTTCATCCCCAATCAAAGTCTCATTCAAATAAACCAAGGTGTGATGATCCGGATTCGTTGCAACCGCAGAGCGCCCACGAAAACCCACCCTAACCATGATATCCGTTTGTTCTAAGGGCAAAGCGGGAAGTTCGACAGTATAGTTTTTAACGTCTGACGCATTCAGTCTTTGCCAAAACCAATAGTCTTGCGTGTCGGGGCTACCATCCCAGATATCCCAGCGGCGGTTTTGTTCAATATGAAAACGATCATAAAAGGCCGTGATTTTGTCGCGTTGTCCAGTCACAGCACCGTCAATCAGTGCCATTCGTTTGCCAAGCCCCTTTTTTCGCCAATATAACCAGTAAACATTCGTGTCGGTGAAAGTTGTGTCGAGGCCTTGGGCATAAAATACGATGTAATCGCCTGGCTCGAATTTATCCCTTTGTTCAGAAATAACTTGGATGGCGATTTCTTTACTTTGGTTAAAAAGGCGCAGCCGTTTTGGATTTATCCACTGTGGTTGTAACCCAGCTGCGGCTAACTCTTGATAGGATAACCAATAAATGCCTTCCTCGGTGATTTCGATGCGTAAAGCGTCACGTTGTTTAACGTGTCTGGTGGGTTCTGGAATTTCGGCCTTAACGGCATTTAACATGCCGATAAGTAAGAAGGATAAAATAATTGGGAAAGCTTGAGGGGACATGATTTTTTTACCTATAGGCGTAGGTTTAGGAGTGCAAGGCGTACCTTGCACGAAAAAAAAGGGGTAGCGAACATCGCTACCCCTAAACCCAAGCTAAAGCTTGGACTCCATCAAAGTTACTCCACCGTAGCGGATCTAATGGAATTCAGATGGTAGGTACTTTTACCACTGAAATCACGATCCTCTAGCGCGTAACAGTAGGTGCCTCCAGACACCTCCATGTCGTCATAAGAATAAGAGGCCCCAGACACTTCACTGCCTTCAGAATCAACCAAGGGGCTAATCGGTTGAACGTCCGTGTAATTGTTTGGATCATTGGAACATTGCCCGTTCAAGGGTTTACCTCTCCAAACAAAAAACCCGGCGTTATCAGCCTCAGTATCCGTTACCCAGTTCAAAGTCACTGTTCCAACTCCCGTTTCGGCAGTGAAAGAAGATAGAGTGACTAAGAGGGGTCTGTTTACTTCTATCTTATCATCCCAGTAAGTGATGGGCGGAAAAGTTGGTCCACTATCATCAGGGTCTTTGACACTGCGCCGTAGCAGTAACTGTGGCCCTTCTTCACACATCTCCACGCCACCTGCACGATAGATGACTTCGTACAAAGCATTGTCATTATCGATGGCTTCAGGCAGTCCCTTTTCAAAGGCAGAATTATTAAATCCACCCATCGCGTGAATACCCCAATAGAAATCCCAATCATAGGTACCATCTGCTGGGGCGGCATCTTCTGGCAACCAGTGACGATATTCACCCAACTCATAGTTGTAGACGAGGAAACCCCGATCATCCAGTTCTGAAAAGTCCCCAGATAATCCCGCAGGTTCTAACCAATCCAAGTCGGTATCGGCCGGATTATCTATCTCATTGAAAACCCACACAGTTAACACCGGGTTGATTGGATCATCAGCCGGGTAAATGTCAAAGACATTATAATCGGTCTCATATTGGGTTGTTAGCAACTCAATATTGTGTAACAAAAACAGGAAACAACCCTTGTATTTGTAACCATTAACCGGGTAGTTGCGCCGCCCCATTGCATACATGGCCCCATTACCAGGCCCACCTCGGTCAACTGCATAGTCGGCAGAACTTTTACATTTTATCCCTTCGGGGTAAGTCAAAATCAACACCCTAGTGCAAGATCGCTCCAATATCCAGACCATTACAGTGGGTGGTGAAAGGGCAACCACAAGGGATTGCCCCTACGAGTCCCTTTCATTAGGGGCAATCCTTTATGGTTGCCCCTGTTTGGTGGTCTGAAGATTGGAGCTAGGGGCCGGGGTGAGGGTTAAATATGCTGATTACTTCACCGTAGCAGACGCGATGGATTCCAGATGTATCTTACTGTTTCCGTTGAAATCGACATCCTCCGGCGCGTAATAGTAGGTGTTTCCAGATACCACACCAGAGTCCACATAAGAATAAGTGGCTCCGTTGTGCGACACGCCTTGAGCCGGGATCAGTTGATTGGTCAGTTTGACAATATCTATATATTCGCCAGCTTCATTTTTTCTAGCCCGCCAGATCTGAAAGCCCGCATTGTCGATTTCAGAAGCCGTTGTCCAGTCTAGAGTCACGTTTTCACCGGCAGCCACCGCCATGAAAGACTCAATGTCGACAAGCTTAGGATCGGGTGGAAAAGGCCCATCTTCATTTTCAGGGATGGGGGCCATTGGCAAGCTTTTGAAATGCCGAGTAAAACAGGCGATATCATCTTCGCCTGTTTGGCATTGATCAGCCTTGGTATTCGACTCGCCAAAGCCTATGCCGTGAGTCGCAATTCGGAACCATCCTACATACTTGTTATCACCTTCATAAAGCTCGTTGTTTGGATCAATAGCCATGTCACAATTTTTTTGTGGTTCTCCGCTTTTGGCTCGGTTTGTCTGCCCCAAGTAAAGCTTGTGTGCGAATTTATCAGCCGCTCCCCCCGTGTATTGATAAATAACTTTCGGGGGAAAACTCTTTAAGCCAGTCGCTTCAATAATCAGCGGATCACCGCCCAAGATAGTGTTACCGACACCAGTCTGATTGAAAAATACCATATCAACTGAGCCATTATTGTCGAAGTCAACATCAACATCCACGTACATCTGGAAGAAACTCTCCGCTGGGAACCCGTCACCATTAAGCGACTCGACTTCTCCCAAACTACGGGCCTGACAAGGTGCTTTAGTACCCGCTCTGATCGCATTTTTAGAAGGATCACCACTCAAAGGTTTTATCTCAAAAGACACAACTTGACTGTGTATTTCTTCTTGGCCAGTTGGTCCTTCATCAAAAGGGTTCCCATCAGCCTGATAACCGCCCTCTTTCCATTGGAAATGGGCATCAAGAATCGGTTCGTCTGTCCATGAGAAGTAACCCTTACAAGTGGTGCTGTTGCCATCTTTGCAGATGTCCGCCCCCATCTGCTCATCTACCAGATCGCCGTCGCGGTGCGGCCCACTTCGGCCGACTTTAGTGTTAGGCTCGTACAGCACTTGGCTGGTAAATTCGCGAGCGGATGCGGGACACTTCTCAACTTTGTAACCCTTACAAAACGGGGCATTTTTGTTATCCCGCAGATAGACTGCGAATTTCTTGGTGAACGTTATCTTGAATTGCGCCAAGGATTGCACGTCATCCACGCCCGCGTCAGGAAATCCCGCAAAAGTCGCTGGGGATATGGCAAGTCCCGCACATGCCAATGATACTGCAGCTGCCATTTTATTCATTTTCATACAATTAACATACCTTTATAATGTGTTTTTAAATTAACAATTAGCCAAATCAAGTGGATACAGTCGTACTCACTTCAACCTGACAGTTACAAATGGTGGGACATTTTTTAGCGAGTCGTTACCTGACATCCCAAGACATTTCGTAACTACTCAGCACCGAAGTGTGCGAATTATTATAGCCTGGGGTTTTGCGGCAGGTGCAGGTGTTTATGATTTAAAGCCCTTTCTGGGCGCATTAAAATGGGCTCCCAGGGCGCAGCCCTGGGCTTTAATAAAGCGCCCTTTCAGGGCTGAGGCTTGTTCGTTGTTATTCTGGTGAAAAGGGCGCAGCCCTGGGCTTTAATAAAGCGCCCTTTCAGGGCTGAGTAGTTACGAAATTTCTTTTTAATTCTGATCGATGTCATCCTTCTACCCTGAGTGGGTGAGTATTCTAATATCAAACCGAAGCCAAAAACACGATCCATTTTTGTGCATTGAAATTAAGCATATGTAACGTGTTCGCTCTCAACAATCATCTTTTATTCTGTTCACCTCCCGCCGTGGTTGGAATCTATGACTTATAAAGTTAAATAGAAGTAAAGCAATTTATATGCCAAGCCTTCTTATTTATAGTAATTATGTGCCTTTACACCAAATTCACGTTGAAAAAATCATGCAAAAATTCCTCTTTTTTTGCAAATTGGATTGCAAATAACATCGCATAATGCGATTTTTGGCATAATGCGAATTTTATGACGGCATAAATAATCAGCAGTAACGAATGACTGGTGATAAACAAAATTTATCAAAGGAAATGGATTTTTGGTATTGGCTTTGGAAACGGCTATTGAGAAAACAATGGTTTGCTATCCGGCTGTCATTATTTCCAATCAAAACGCATGGACTGTGATATAAAATTTATTTATTCAAAATTCAGAAAACTTCAATAAATTTATTTTTAGGTGAGATAATTTATTTTTGACAACTTCTAAATTTTTTATGGTATCAATCTCAAGAAAACCCAGTTCCTAACGACTGAACACTGTTCAGTTATTGGGCGCAAACCGGCAGGCTCATTTTTGTAGCTCAATTTATTTTTAAGCATGGCTTTGTAGGGACTACCGCCGGTTGCAAATATGCTCCGGCAGAAAGGCTTAATCTTATTTCGACAAGTAGG
>QNER01000444.1 GCA_003646175.1 Candidatus Parabeggiatoa sp. nov. 1 | reverse complement strand
TCGCCCCCGAAGACTTGCCCCGTGCGTTTAATCGGCAATCTTTAAAAGTGCTTGATGAACACGAAGGCGAGGTCGCCCCCGAAGACTTGCCCCGTGCGTTTAATCGGCAATCTTTAAAAGTGCGTACCGCCATTGTGGTGGCAGGGCCTTTATTTAACTTTTTATTTGCGATTGTCGCTTATGCCGCCATGTTTATGGTAGGTGTGACTGGCATGAAAGCACTGGTGGGTGAGGTAACCCCCCAAAGTTTGGCGGAACAGGCCGGATTTCGTCCCGGCGACCAGATTATTGCTGTCAATCAGCAACCGACAGTGCGTTGGGAAAGTGTTATACAATTAACGATGCAACATAAGCTTGATGATAAAACTGAACTTGTGTATTCAGTGCAAAATCAGCATGGCCTGAAATCAGATTTAAGCTTAAATATACAGGCGTTTACAATTGATGATATCGCGAAAGGACAACTTTTTGATAAACTGGGCATGCGCCCTTTTCGCCCCCCCTTGCCAGCGATAGTCGGTGAAATTAAGCCTGAAAGTGCCGCTGAAAAAGCCGGATTGCAGCATGGTGATAAAATTATTGCTTTGGATAATCAACCGATTAGCGACTGGAGTGCATGGGCGATGTACGTGAGTCAACGCCCCGGACAGGCCATTAGTGCCGAAATTGAACGAAATCATCAACGGTTAAAATTGACCCTGAAACCCAGTAATGAAGACGGAAAGGGACGAATGGGCGTGTATGCTCAAGGATACACGATACCCGACGAGTATCTGGATACCGAGCGGTATAATGTGGGCAGTGCTTTAATACAAGGGATGGTGAAAACTTGGGATATCAGCGTGCTCACTTTGCGCGTGATGGCCAAAATGCTAACCTTGCAAATTTCGTACAAACATATCAGTGGGCCTATTACTATTGCCGAGTTTGCGGGAAAGACAGCCCAAATGGGTCTGTCAGTATTCTTATCTTTTTTAGGTTTAGTCAGTGTCAGCTTGGGCGTTATCAATTTGCTACCAATTCCTTTGCTCGATGGGGGCCATTTATTCTTTTATTTAATAGAAGGAATTAAAGGCAATCCTGTCACTGAAAAAACCGAATATTTATTACAACGGATTGGATTGGTACTGTTGTTCAGTCTGATGGGACTGGCAATCTTTAACGATTTAGGACGAATATTCAGTTAACGAGTTATTAGTTATCAAATGGTAATGGGTAATGGGATCGATATCATTTTCTGTATGCGACATTTTGTTGCAAAAATGCGTATTGAATGCTCAATCATGAGTTAATTCAATGACTTATAAACAGTGGACGCATGTGTCATTAAAAGGGGTAACGACTTCTTGGGGTGGTGAAACGTAAACGACGTAAACGACGTGAAAACAAACTCATAACTTATTGTTTTTTTTATAAGCGGAATAAAAATGGGTAAAGGGTAAAACTTTTGACAACCGCTGCTCCTAAGTCAAGCACCAGCCCACTTATTACCTCACAACCCCATTACTTATTACCTATTACTTATTACCTCACAATCCATTTTTGCCAGTTCCTCATTTATCAATTATCAATTAACAGTTAATACTTAAAATCAAATCCTGAACTATCAACTTGTGTTTAACTTGAAGCATAGATGGTTTATCATTCTAAGTCTCGTGCTACTGCACACAAAAGCACTTGCTTTTGAAGCATTTGTAATCAAGGATATCCGCTTGGAAGGTTTAAGACGGATTTCCGCGGGTACCGTATTTAATTACCTGCCTGTGACAGTGGGTGAACGTTTTTCTGTAGACAATGCCAAGCCCGCTATTTCGGCTTTATTTAAAACGGGTTTATTTAAAGATATACGCTTGGCGCGGGAAGGCAATGTCTTGATAGTGCGAGTCAATGAACGCCCAGCCATTTCTAAAATTACTTTTAGCGGCAACGAGGATCTTGAGACTGAAGAATTAACCCGTGCCTTAAAAGAAATTGGATTTGCTAAGGGGGAAGTCTTTAATCGTTCATTGCTTGAAAAAGTGGAGTTACACCTACAACATCAATACTTCACTCTGAGCAAGTATGCTGTGCGTATAAAATCAACTGTGACTCCTCTGAGCCGCAATCGCGTTGCGATTCAAATTGATATTACTGAAGGAGTCATGGCGCAAATTAAGCGGATTAATTTTGTCGGGAATAACACGGTTAGCGATGAAGATCTTCTTGACGAAATGAAGCTGAGTACCGGCGGGTGGTTCTCATCCCTGACCAATGATAATCAATACTCGTCGCTACAACTCAGTGCTGATGAAGAAGCGTTGCGTTCTTATTATTTAGATCGTGGCTATATCAATGCCAACGTTGACTCAATTCAAGTCTCTATTACGCCGGATAAAAAAGAGGTTTATATCACGATAAATCTCACGGAAGGCGACAAATACACCGTTTCTGACGTAAAATTAGTGGGTAATTTGATAGTTTCTGAAGCCGAATTATTTAACAAAATGACCCTTAAACCGGGTAGCGTGTATTCGCGCAAAGAAATCAGCAAAAGTCGCGAAGCCATTGCAGAACGAATTGGTGATGATGGCTACTATTTTGCCAACATCAATGCGGTGCCCGAGATTGATTCAAAAAATAAAACTGTTGCTCTGAGTTTTTTTGTTGATCCCGGTAAACAAATTTATGTGCGACGAATTAATTTTTTTGGCAATAGCAAAACCCGTGATGAAGTGCTACGCCGCGAAATGCGTCAGATGGAAGGGGGTCAGATTTCGACCAAAGATATCAAACGTTCAACGACTCGCTTGGAACGTTTGAATTACTTTGAACAAGTCACGGTTGAAACACCGCGACTGCCCAATACCCTTGATCAAGTTGATGTCGACTACACAGTGGTAGAAAGACCCTCGGGCAACTTGCTGGCGGGTATTGGCTATTCGCAAACGGGGGGAATATTATTCAATGCCAGTGTGGTCCAAGAGAATTTTTTAGGTTCAGGCAAACAAGTGGGTCTCCGGTTCAACAACGATCAAATCCGCACAGATTACCGTTTTTCCTATTTGAACCCATATACAACAATAGATGGTGTGAGTCGCCGTTTTGACCTGTTTTACAGTACTATTGATGCAACACAAGCCAATCTGAGCCGCTACACCTATGATAAGTATGGTACGGGTCTCAATTATGGATTACCCATTTCTGAATTTAACCATATCAACATAGGTGGTGCTTTTGACAACATTAAACTCAACAGCACAGCCTCTAGCGCTCAAGAAGTATTTGATTTTATTGATGCCAATGGTAATAGTTATAATTCTTACTATCTGAACACCAGTTGGCGGCATGATACACGTAACCGGGTATTTTTTCCCGATAGAGGGACGTTACAATCTTTTGGTGCCAAAGTCGCTCTACCAATTAGCGATCTCAGCTATTACAAAATAACTTATCGTCACCAATGGCTATACCCAATTATTACAGATTACATTTTCCTACTCAAAGGTCAGGTTGCGTTTGGGGATGGATACGGTAATAATGATGACTTGCCATTTTTTGAGAACTATACGGCAGGGGGACCACACACTGTGCGCGGTTTCCGACAAAATACCTTGGGGCCTTTGGACTCAATGCGGCGGCCTTTGGGCGGAAATTTAAAAGTGGTTGGTAATGCCGAAGTGATTTTACCGGTACCCTTTGCCAAAAAGTCCCGTTCATTTCGGATTTCTACATTTGTGGATGCCGGCAATGTGTATGGTGCCAATGAAAAGTTTGATACTTCAGAGCTACGTTATTCAGCGGGTTTATCTGCTATCTGGTTATCACCCTTGGGGGTTTTAAGTTTTAGTTTAGCCAAACCGCTTAATAAAAGAGATGGTGATCAACAGGAAATATTTCAATTCACGATAGGCACAACCTTTAATTGGTAATTTTGGTAAGGATAATGGGTAGGAATTCATTAAGAATGTGTGTGCATATCGATGATAGGTTTGGCAAATAGAGTCATTCATTTCGCCCCCTATGTGATATGGGTGACATTATACCGATTTAATCGATGATTTTTTGTAACTACTCAGCCCTGAAAGGGCGCTTTATTAAAGCCCAGGGCAACGCCCTTTTCACAATCATAAACACCTGGTAGTTACACAGGCTATAATAATTACCTGGGGCATAGCCCCAGGCTATAATAATTCGCACACTTCGGTGCTGAGTAGTTACGATTTTTTTAAATAAATTGGTTTGTCAAAAGAGCAATTTCAATTAAATCAATGGGTTACGTTAAATCGGTATAAACTCTGTTACCGATTACCCCTTCGCGGCTAAAGTTTTTTGGTTGGGCCCAAATTTAGCCGCGAGCCCATTACCTAATTATTACGGAGTTTCTAAAAATGCGTCATTATTATCTGATTATTGGACTGTTTTGCAGTATTTTATCTTTTCCGGCCGCCGCAGAACTGAAAATTGGTTTTGTTAATACGGTCAGAATTATGAGAGAAGCCCCGCAAGTTAAAAGTGCTTATGATCGCTTAGAAGGAGAATTTGCATCCAAACAACGACAACTTGTCAGTGCCGGGCAGGAAATCAAGCGACTACAAGAACGCCTCGCCAAAAATAGCACCATTATGAGTGATGCCAGAGTCAGTAAACTCAGCCGTAAGATTAGGGACAAACGGCGTGAATTAAAACTCAAACAGGCAGGCATTCAAGAAGACTATGATGCCCGCTTTAATGAAGAATTTGGGAAAGTTCAAAAAGTGATTAGACAAGTCATTCAACAGTTCGCCAAGAAGGAGTTTTATGACTTGATCGTTAGCGAAGGTGTCATTTGGGCAAATCCACGTATTAATATTACCGATGATGTTTTGGAACGCCTCCGCCAACAACACCGTGGTTATTAAAGAATTAATGCCAGTTCAAACTTAATTCACAATTCAAATTCACAACTTACAATCCACAATTATGCCTAGTCTCGCTCAATTGGCAACACATATTAGCGCAACACTTGAAGGCGCACCCACCAAGGATTTACCGGTTCTAGGTATCGCCACGTTGGTGCGGGCTGGCAAGCAGGAAATCAGTTTTTTTGCCAATAGTTTGCATAGTAAAGAATTGGCTAAAACGCAGGCAGCAGCGGTGATTTTGGCGAGCAAGGATCGGCGTTTTTGCAAAGTGCCGATGTTGGTGATGGATAATCCCTATTTAGGTTATGCGCGGGCTGCGACTTTGTTAAATCCACCCAAACCTCCGCCCCCCGGCATCCATCCAACCGCTTGGGTTAGTGATGATGCGCTTTTAGATGTCACCGTCTCTATAGGACCACAAGCGGTGATTGAGGCTGGGGTTAAACTGGGTCGTGAAGTGGTGATTGGTCCGGGTTGCGTTGTTGGTTGTGATGTTGAGATTGGCGACGAGTGTCAATTGATGGCGAATGTCACTTTATGCACCGGCACACGTATTGGGCAACGTGTTATCATCCATCCTGGGGCCGTGATTGGCTCGGATGGTTTTGGTAATGCTAACGATGCGGGGAAATGGATAAAAATCCCACAACTTGGTGGCGTTCTCATTGCAGATGATGTGGAAATCGGTGCGAACACAACCATAGATAAAGGGGCATTAGAAGACACGGTAATTGGCAAGGGTGTGAGGTTGGATAACCAAATTCAAATTGCCCACAATGTTCAAATTGGTGAACATACGGCGATAGCCGGCTGTGTGGGCATTGCAGGCAGTGTTCGGATAGGTCGTTATTGCATGATTGGTGGCGGCGTAGGCATCTCGGGTCATGTCGAACTGGTGGATCATGTGCTTGTCACGGGGGGATCAATCGTGTTGCAGTCGATCCGTGAGCAGGGCGCTTATTCTTCGGGCACCCCATTAGAACCTAGCCGACGCTGGCGTAGAAACTACCATAGATTCAAGCATCTTGATGAAATGGCGCGACGTTTACAAACCGTGGCGCAAACTCTGGCGTCCTCTATGAAAAGGTAACGACAGGGTGAAATACGAATTTGACACAATGCTTATATTTTTCAGAGTAAAACAGTTAGCATTAAACACCAAGTGCGACACGTTTTCCTAGAAACTTAAGCAATTAGGCCAACAGGAAGGATTCCAGAATTAGGAATTACAATTATGTTATTTATGGAGTTGAAAGGCTACTCCCGTTGTATTACTCAACGAAAGCATAACTTACCCATTTGGATATTGGGATATGCCCGATATTTGAAGTAAGCAGGGGATAATGGCGGCTAGAAACCTAGATATAGAAGTTTACCCGTCTGCTAATTGTATACGATGAACTGCTTCGTTCAGTTGTGGAATAAAATGTCTTGAATAATGAACAGGGTATATATCGGATAAACCTGTATATGTGTAAAGAAGTGGAAATTGGTAAGACACTCAGTAATTATTAAGGCACATAGGCGTATAGCAACCATCTAAGTACAGATAAGTAAAGCCAGTAACATGAAACGTGGTAAGCCATTACAAGGGTTGGGGCCTGGAAAGGTTCAGATAAAAACGGTCTTAGACATAAGATACGCCAGTAATGGTAGAGGATTGAGTAAAAAGCCAATGGTCAGCTGTAATAGTTGATATATGCCCACTTACTCACTGTATATAGTGAACAATGTTAATTTTA
>QNER01000443.1 GCA_003646175.1 Candidatus Parabeggiatoa sp. nov. 1 | reverse complement strand
TGCCATCCGTGACATCAAGACTTTCGCCGTCATAATGCCAGTCGTTACCCGCCAATCGGATGGTTGTTCCTTCACTGGCCTTAATCGTACCGCCGTCATTACGCCAACCGTTACCATTGAGAGTAATCGTACCCCTTTCAACATCAGCCAAGATACGTCCATGATTGATAAAGTTGCCCCTATAGCCAATCAAGCCAGTCGCACCCCGAATGGTGATATCTGACGCAATCGTCAAAGTGGTCTCAGCCTGCATTACTCGTAAACCATTACTACCGCTGTGGTTAGCAAAGACAACCGTTCCGGTTCCATCAAGGGTTTGGGTACCTTCAAAGTTCAGTATGCCATAATATCCAGAGTTCTCTAAGCCCAAAGTGGCAGTGCTATTCAAAGTCAGGCCATTTTTGATTGTGACTTGTGAATGATTTGTTAATAGCATATCAGCTTCCATTGTCACACCATTCAAAGTACCACGGTTAGCAGTCACGCCTTGCCCATCTTTACCAGCAATCACAGTCGCACCCATCAGTGTACCACCAGACAGGATAAACTCGTTATTAACCTGAACCGTGTTAGTCACTTGCAACGTGCCACCCGACAAAACAATCTTCTCGTCACTGTAAAGATTATTGATATGATGCTCACCACTAGAAATGGTAATCGTCTCATCACCGGGCAGTTGAATAAATACGTTAACCGTAGAATCAGGCACTGTGCCCCGACTCCAATTAGAGGCTTCATTCCAGTTACCGCCAGTTGTGCCAACCCATATCTCATTGCTGGCATCGATAACGCGAAAAGTCAAAACCAGCTCATTAGGTATGTGATTGCCCGTTAAGTCCGTTACCGCTGTACTGAGGGTTGCGCGATAGTTATCTATTGGCAGTGGTGATTCCAGCGTCAAGAAGACGGTGTTGGTTTCATCATAATAAGTGATAACGCCCGTCACTGGCACATCATCGCCATTGCCAACCACACCATCTGGCCCGGCACTGAATAACCGCAAACTCGTATTGTTCAGAGTATTGGGTGCCATCGGTTCACTAAATGTAGCTGAAATGCTATTGACCATGCCCGATAACAACACAGTGCCATCTCGCGGCGAAACGTCCGTTACATAAGGCGGTGTCGCGTCCGGCGTGATGGTGATAGTGATGTCTTCGCTACAAGTGCTATTGCCACCCGTGTCGCTGGCACAAGCGCGTACTGTAAAGTTTTCTTGTTGTGCCAGACTGGGTGTGATCAAGCGGTGTTCAAACGGGAAGTTGCCATCGGTGACGACTTTTTCACCGTCTACATAAAACGCCACATTGCGAACTTGGACATCATCGTTGACGCTGGCTGTCACACGCATGACTTTGCCTTCTTCAACTTTGTTGGCAAGTAGTAGGTTGGTAGAAAGGCTAATGGTGGGCGACTCCCCTTGTGTGTCATAAGCCAGATAATTGATGACTTGTAACCCAGCCGTGCTGTCAGCTACGTAGGCGAGGCCGTTGTAAATGGAAACTGCCGCAGCCAAGCCCGGCGTTTCAAATTGGGTGATAAAGGCATTGGTTTTAGCTGGATTGCTCACGTCATAGAGCGAAACATGATGTCGCCCATCATTAGTGCTGTTGGGGCTGACGGCTGCAATACCCAAGCCAGAGCCATTATCAACAATTTGTTTCCAGCCAAATTGCCGAGTATTACCCGCAGCAATCAGTGTGGGTTGCAACGGGTTAGTCAAGTCAAAGGTGTTGTAACCCTGTGTGTGGGTGGTGTAAGCCACTTTATCACCTATAAACAAACGAAAACGTCGCCCACCAGCACCCATACTCCCCGGTGAACTGATTGAGGTGGCAATTTCAAATTCTGCCGCTAGTAATGATAGTGTGTGCAATTCACCAACCGTTAATACATAAAGTGTGTCACCACCGATCGCAACATCTTGAATCGCGCCACCCACGTTGATTTGGTTCAGTAACGTGCCATTAATCAAATCGACGAGGACGAGTTGTCCAGACGTAGTACCGACATAAGCCATATTACCTGCGACTGCCACAGCTTGCGCTGAACCATTTAGCGCAACTTGATGAATAATTTGCGCGGCGGGCGGATCAGTGATGTCTATAACAGCTAAACCAGCCGAACCATCAGCCACAGCAACTAAATCACTGGCACAAGTCACCGCTTGGGCGTTGCCCGGTGTATTGACTTGGGCAATGATGGTGGGTGTCAAACGGTCAAACACATTGAAAATAGAAATACCCGCCCCAGAATCTGCGATGAAGGCCATGTCATTGATAGCGCAGATGTCTACAGCAGTGCCGGGCGTATCGGCAGTCGCAATTTTGCCCGTTGCAGCAGGCAAGCCATCAAGAGGATTAGTGCCTTGTATAATTTCAGCAGAGTCACTGATACCATCTCCATCTGTATCTGCCACTTCCGGATTAGTACCAATCGCATTTTCTCCCACATCAGGAATCTCGTCTCCATCCGTGTCTAAACCACCAAACTCGGTAAGCAGGAAAAATCTATCGCGTGAAGAACCATTCTCTCCGGTTCCATCGTAAATAACTGCATGGCGATTAGTTTTGGGACTATACAGGGTCAAAACATATCCGGTGTTAGGGGGCAAAATTTGGGAGAAAGTACCCTTCACACTGGTTTTCCCAGAAATTTCTACGCCGTTTTGTAACACATAACGATAGTAGATAGTGGGATCATTTCCAAAGCCAGAGGCAGTAGACATGAAACCTTTTTTCAATTCAGGAGAACGTACCCTTACCCTATCAGTCAAAGTAGTACCTTTGAGCAGTATTTGTCCTGTTTCTAAATTGATACTCCCTTCAATAACCGTTCTAAAATCAATATTAGTCCGAAAAGGTTTAGCCTCACCACAATCCTGCAAAAAACCTAATGCAGGTAAAAACTTTCTTCCGTAATAATCAGTTTGGTCAATTACAAATTTGTCCTTAATCAGGTAGCTTACGATACCCTGAAAAACTATCACCTTATCATTATCCTCAAAAGGAGGAAACTCATCACTGTAATCAAGTCCAGTAACAGTAGCAGTGGTTCCTCTTGTTCTACCATAAGCTCCAAATAGTTCATCACTTTCTCCCCCCTTTATGAAACGAAAAGTGCCTTCTGAGGGTTTAATGACTAATTCTTCTATATTGCCCGACTTACTGCTACTGTCGATAAAGTTATCAATAATACGTTGTTCAATTTTTTTGCCAATTTCTTTTTTGAAATTCTTAAATAAAGAAGTTGATTCTAATTCGTCTATTATTCCTTGAGGATTATCAAATGGTGCTCCACTACCCTCCAAAAAACGCTCAAAAAATAATGAACCTACAACGGACCCATACCAATAATGTACTCCTTTTGCTGCTACTTTTACTTTCTTTTTGAGTAAAGATACACGATTTGCAGTACATAGATAACATCCATTTTCAACAAAGCTAAAAGGATAAGAACTCCAATGATCCGTATTAAAATAAGCTTCACCTTCACCACAGTTTTCAGGATTATCAACTTCCCCTTCTTCATTCGTACCAGGCTGTGTTCCATGCCACCCCGGTGCTTTAATTCCCACACCCGGATCAGTGCACACAAACAACCCATCAGCAGTTACCGTCATCGGCCCAACAACCTCAAACTTCCCCGTGTCATGGTTAAAACTCCACAACGCACTTTTAGAGCCGGCTGGCAACGGTGTACCCGTGTCAGAATTAGGCAAATTCGGAAAACACGCAGGTAGTGGTTCATCAAAATTAGTCGCACCATCCGTCTGCACCGTAATCACTAATGGGAAATTTAGCCCCGGCGGTAATTGCCCCGGAATGCGATCAGGTGGCACGGGCGCGATACCGACTTTACCCCCACGACTGCTATCATTGGCATACAGCGAATCGGCTGGCACGATAACAGAAACACCCGCTAAATGAGGATGCTTAGTAAGGGTAGTTTCAGAAAACGTAATCACCGTTTCTTCAGTCTCACTCACCGGCTGCAAGGTACCTGCTGTCACCAAAGGCAAATAAATATTGCCAAGATTGGTTTGTTCACCGATCTTTGATTCCCAAGCTTTACCGACAAATGGATAATATGCCCCGTCTGGCACACCATTGCTGGCGGTTCGCCCATCAATATGCACAAAGAAACGCCCAGCTGGTGCCGGCGTTAAGCAAAAATTACCACTGGCATCCGTTCCCGTTCGCAACGTATCTTCCATACCATCAACCGAAATCGTCACGCCTTCTAGCGGCACATCCAATGATTGCCCATTTTGGGTATTGACTGCCAGTTCAGACGCAAACACCCGTCCACACACCGACGTATTCTCTTCTGTCGTCAATGTTAAGGTATCAAAATCAATGATCGACAGCCCAGCCTCGGTTTCTCTATCACCCTCAACATCAAGGGGTTGCCCTAAATCATCACGCAGTGAGCGCGTATCCAACGTCACCCGAATACGGGCACTGGCGGGTAGATTGTCTGGATAAAACAACGTCACTCGTTGACGACTTGGGGATAAATGAATCCTGGCTGGCAATTGCTGTCCCCCAAATTCAGCAAACAAAATGCTGTCATCTATCACGCTGTCTTCTGCCAAGGGCCGCGAAAACTCAATAATCGTTTCTCGCGTTACCGCCACATCGCCTTCGCCATGCACCGGAGAACTTCTGAACGTGGTGAGTTGGACTTGGCACTGCAAATCATAAGTGAGCGTGGCTTGATTGGGATCATTGCTGCTGAGTTGTAAACTGGCCGTCAGGAAACCAGCTTGCGAAGGTATACATTCTACCGTGAGCGTTTTTGCATTCTCACCATCGGCAATGGTTAAAGGCAAATCAGTGACGACGCTAAAATCACTGGCATCGGTTCCATCAATGGCAATCAAATCTACCGTTAAATCAGCTTCACCGGTTTCAGTGATAGTGATATTTTCGGTAACTGATTGATTTATCGCACTACTCACTAAATCAACAGTACGATTGGGAGCAGGAATGGAGAAATAACCCGCATAACGAGGGGGAGGATTGGTACCAAAGTAGTAAAGCACTTGCTGATCGCCACTGGGATAAGTGATTAAAAAGTCACCACTACCATCATTATTGGCATCGTCAATCGGCGCAAAAACTAATTTGCCATCCGTAGGCGGCATACCTGCCACGATTGACTCAGCGAGTTGTCCATAATGCGTTTCTTCACCATTGAGGGTAACTATAATATCCCGTTCCTCAATGCGAACCGCTTGTTCACCATATTCTTGTTCCAGATGGGTGATTAAAGCCTCCAGATTAGACTGCACACAGGGATAATCTGGCCAGGCAATGCCTTCAATATCATTAAAAGGTGTCTCAAGCCGAGCATCTACCAACGTTTTACACGTACTGACATCGTAACCATGAATGCCTAATTGATTATCAGTATGAAAGCCATAGATAAATAACCCTTCTGGATCAGTTTCCAAGGCTTCCACTTTTTTCGGCAAGCCCTCACAAGCCGTTTGCCAACTATTGCCATCGTACACCAGTAAAGTACTGGTATCCGAGTTGTCGTTGGCCGTGGCGTAAAGCAAAGTGCCGGCTTGATTCCAAGTTAACGCTTGAACGGGGTGAATTTCCGAAGACATTAAGGTACCTAGCCCGGTTGCAACGTCAATTTGCAACAAACCCAGATCGGACCATCCCCATAAAGTACCGTCGGGATGAAAAGCCAGGGCGACAACATTGTCATAACCAATATTGCCCACCACAGACAACGCCCCTGTTTCACTATCTACCGTGAATAACTGGGCATCCGTCTTGCCGGAACTGGCATATAAAACGTTAGTCTGCGGATGAACATCAAGCCCTTCAATGTCCATCGCTTTTTGTAAATTGCCTAAAGACTCAAATAGGGCTTCTTGCAAACGATAGGCAAAAATTTGGGTGTCATTGATACGTTTATCATGGACACCATAAATGGTTTCGCATTGTACTGGGGCTTGCGCCTCAGCCAATGGACTTATCGACAGCCAAATAAGCATCATCAACCATCCTATCCGTAAGATAGGAGGCCATGAGCATCTTTGGCAAGGATTGGGTTTCATTTATTAGTTACTCCATGCCGGTTGTACTGTTCGCCTTTGGATTGGGTGAAAATTGTTCAATAAATCCAGCCGATTTGTTGAAAAAACTCTGATTGTTCCAAAGTACGTTCAGTATATAGACGTTCAGAAAAATCATTTCAAAAAAACCAATGGTGAATAAATAGACGTCCAAGATAAATCTTGGACTCCGGACGTCTTGGACTCCGGACGAAATCTAGGGCTATTCACTTTGAAAATAATTATCTGAAAGTTTATAGGTTAGTTAAAAATGACGAGTTAGGTTTAATTAAAGATAAAATTATGCGACGATAAGTGAATAGTTAACTGCCTTGCCAAATCATAAAATACAAAAAAAATCATTTCTGAGTAAAATCGTTAAGCCACTAGCATATAACTAACTCTCACGCAAGGCCATCAACTTAAACAAGTTTATTGGTGATTTTTTAACAATTATTGATGTTGGTACTCATTTTATAAAAAATATAGCAAGCGTAGGCTAGGTATAACGCAGATAACCGAAGATAAACTTCGCTAAACCCATCATCACCGAGTGGTAGGTTTCGCTCTTGCTATCG
>QNER01000442.1 GCA_003646175.1 Candidatus Parabeggiatoa sp. nov. 1 | reverse complement strand
TGCCCGTCAATGGCTCAATATCCGAAGACAGGTCTGCAATATGTTCATGACCATACCAAAGTACTTCTCGTCGTTCCTCGATCAGACTATTTAACAAGAGACGGCCTAGCCCTCTATTTTCGAGTTGTAACCCGGAGCGAACCTCTTGAGGTAACCGTTCTGGAAGAAGCCATGAAATGGCATAGGCATAAACCTTTGTGCTTAAAGCTCCGCGAAGCAGAACCTCACGGGCAATAACACTTGTTTCCTTAGGTACCTCAAGCCACGGATGATCAGTTAGTAACTTTTGTGTTTCTTGTTTAAGCAAACTAATTTCTATTGATTCTAATGTATAAGCTTCAAGAAATTTCGTAACCGTACCGTCTAAAACCAATAAGGACCGCTGAAAAGGCGTTAAGGTTTGTATGTCAATTTGGTTCAGATGAGCCGGTTTGGCTTTTTGCATCAAGAACAAATCATTGAATGGATCAAATGTCGTGTTTGTTTCCGGCATTTGGGTTTCGGTAATAACGGTATCACTTTTCATAAAATTAGTCTCATAAATACACAGTAATAAATGTGATTTGGCTATTCTAAAAGGAAACATTATGTGCATTTCCAAAAACTATTTATATATATATGTTTTCAATCTAGATAAATTTATTGAGTCTACAATTCAATACAATCAAAATTAGGTAATGCACATAATATCTCTTTTTAGAATGGCCCGCTCACCAATTATCCATTTATTTATAATCTTGTCGTGGTCAACTTGATGTTGAAACCCACGTTTTAAGTTTTTTTTGAGAGGGATGGGTGTGTCACGTTCAACATCCTCTTGCTCACTATAACAACCTGTGTGGTGGTCAAGAGGATATTGAAAAAGTGGATATTGAAAAAGTGTAGGATGGCGATCGCTGCGCGTATCCACCTGATTTAAATGGCATTTTGGTGAACATGCTATAACAATATCCCCTCTACATAAATTCAACTTCAATCTGACCGTTACCTTCTTAAGCAACTAATCACTTTATCGACATCAGTGTTTGCTAAGTGATAGGGGTTGCAATGGTAATATTGTGCCCAGCGTGTCTGGATTGATGACTTCCATTTGCAGAGAACTGCCTTTGACATGGAAAAACACCACAGCGTATTGGGTGGTAAAATCTCGCAGATGACTACTCCAAAGCGTTTCTTCAGGCGCATTATAAGGCGCACCTGCGGCACCATTGTGAATTTGGTAAATGGGACGAAAGGCTTTAGTCTGGCGAATATCTTCCTTATCCCAACCATCAGGATAGATATTCATGTTTTTGTCAATTCGCATCCAGCTAAAATCGTGTTCATCAGCCGTTAACATGGCGATGACTTTCTTACTCTGCATAAGGATTTTCAGAAACTTATCCCGTTGTTCAACGATACCTTGCTGTACCAGATTTGGACCATTTGGAGAGTGTTTGACGGTGGGCCGACGTTCATTGTTACCATAGTACCACATGTCATCCATCACATGACCACCGTTGGGGAAAACCGCCGTGTGAGGGCTTACAAAAACAAAATCAAGGTTCTTATCCGCATCTAAGGTAGCCAGTGTCGTTTCTAACCATTCCAATTGCTTATCCATCAGATAACCGTGAAGTCCACCATTCGATGAGTCCTGAGCAACCCGCAGTGAGGGTGCATACCAGTAGTTGGTATTCAATACCACCATGGCGACGTTGTCATAAGTATAATAGAAAACATTTTCCTTATAGCTTGGAAAATCCTGCTGATTCGGATTAGGATCATAAGCCGCACCGTCTTCACTGTCAGGGCCATTGGTGGGATGCACAAATTGACTTGCAAACAGCGCCTCGGCGGAGTCAGTCTCGTAAGGAAAACGATCAATGAAAATGGGGGGCGGGTAGTCCCATAATTTTCCCTCACCGAATTGATGCAGAACTCCGCCTTCATGATTGCCCACTGCGGTGACAATTGGAAAATGATGTGCAAAGGGTTCAATTACCCGTTTCCAATTACGGTATTCCAGCTTCACCTGCTCAACGCTAGTCGAGTAGGCGTTAATCATGTCACCAGTGAATTGCATGAAACGGGCATTTTTAAAACGCGCAAGAGTTGCCACCCTTTTCATTATATAGGCATTAGTTCCAATATCCCGTTCACCACCACCCATGCCACCGCGTGAATCAGCACTGTAAGCGAAAACAAACGACTTTTTGCTACCGGGGGATGGGGCAGTCTTAAAAGTATAGCTTTCGCTGTAAACGTTGTTGCAACTGCTGGTCTTCACCGTGTATGAGTAAACAGTATCAGGCATCAATCCATTCAGACTGATCTCGTGGTGGGTGGCCGGAAGAGAGGCTTTGAATTTGTGAACTTTCATATCATCCCCACTATTGTGGGCGACCACAGTGGCGGTTGTGTCCTTCAAAGTATCGAAGGAGATGCGAACGGTGTTATGGAAGTTACCATCTTTAGCCAAACTGACGATTGGCCCTTCGACAACAGAGGCAGGGTTAACTTGGAAGGGGCCAATACCCGTGAAGGCGATCTTGCCATCATAGAGAATAGTACCATCGTCCGTCACCACCCGATAGCCGAGTGCACCATGACCTTGCGCCTCCCAACCACTAAAATCGTACTTGCCACCCATTTTAGACATATCAATGTTGGCTCGCCCGTTTTCAATGGTTGCAAAGCTTTTAAAGAAAACTGGTTGTGGATAAGGATCATCTTGATGTTTGATAAGGCCATAATAAAGTCTACCATTCAAATCACCAAATTGGAATTGAATCCCTTTATCTGTCCCCACAGGATTACCTACCAATTGGTCAATCGTATATTTGGTATTCACCGGCTGTAGCGGGTATTTTTGGTCTCCCTTCACGAAGACGAGGTTGCCATTCTCCTCAACAATGTTCGGATGTATGTCGGGAATATCAATGGCATGGGCTTGAGAACATGCTAATAGTATAGCTGTAGAAAGTATGGTTTTTTTCATATTTCAGCGTTTCTGGTTAAGTACTAGTGCTGGATAGCGATCGGAAATCCCCGGACAGCCCCTGTTTGAAAGTGGTCTGGATCCTTCCGCGATCTTGCACTATAGCGTATTTCACATGACTTAGTACTGAAATCATTGACTAACGAACTTCAAATAAATGATTCAATGCTTCAAAATAAGTATCAAGTCATCTGGTTTTGCTATAGCACATTGTAAAGAAACTTTTGTCGAGTAATATTTTTTATTTATTTAACTCATGTTACGCACTTAGTTTCTGGTAATGGTGAGCACTTGCTACTATTGATGTGGGATTCATCAAGATCACATTAGGCATCAGAAAAATAGTTCCTTTTTTTTGACTTGTCGCTATAAGATATTAAATCTCATATACTTATGAGCTTCTTGCCAAACCCCAGGTTGACCTCTGGAGCTATTCACATTCAACCCTTTGGGGTTTCCAGTTTTAAAAGTTAATAGCGGAAGTTTTACCTGGGGCAACCCCGCAGGAAGGGTTGATTGTCGTACCCCCAGGTGAAACCCCGTAGGGGTTGATTGTCGTACCCCCATGCCTGGGGAGCAAAAAATGTCTTATCACAATATTAACAGAATCAGGCAGCGTAACATCAGTTATTTAACAAATAATATTCATATAGTTAGCGAACTATCAACCAAACCAAACTAAATTGACAGTGTACTAGCCGTTGGTCCGAAAAATAACCTTCTGGGGTTTGCAACACCATCCGAAACGTTTTTTACCGCGCTGCGAGCCATGGATTTTGATTCGTCTCTGTCCGCTGGGAACGATTGTAAAGAAGTTCCAGCCTTTGTGGCGTCATGGGTCCGCTTCCCTCGCAAAGCGAAGTAACGAACCGGACAGCCAGAGCCCAATCTCATCCGTGTCGCGGTTCGCTACGGCTTCATTAAGCATGGACGCTCATTTTGCAAATCGAAGCCCAGTCGACACTACTTGTTCCCTTTTTTTTAGTTCAAGGGAAAATGGTAACAAAGCCGGTTGCAAACCTCAAAGGCAAATTCGTGGCATTCGTGGCATTATTGCCTCTCAATGGGCTGACCCCATTTGGTATATTTAATACCCTCGTCTTCAATTCACTTAAACTAATAACCATAATTAAGGCAAGCGCTTGACCCAAGGTATTAATACTTAGTCTAAAATAGACATCCAAATTGCCTCAAGCAAAGTGAGAGCAATTACATCTCAATATAATAATCTTTAAAATACCTTTTATAACACTGTTTTTTATAATGTCAAGCTTTTTGATTTTTTGTTATCACCATCACTCTTTCTTAATTTAGTCGGTTTTTTTATATTCTCTAAATTTCATGATCAATTAAAATCAATAAGTGACATGCAAAAAATGCTAATACAGACGCGCTCATAAAAACGTTAACCGTAGCACAATAATATTGAATAATAGTAATAGGTTTCGATAAAACCTAAATAAAGTTGATTAAAAAACCATAGAGTGAGTTTATACAATTTTTTTAACGTAACCCATTGATTTACTTGAAATGGTAATTTTAGTAAATGTAATAAAATCGGTGCTGGGGTCGTTTCGTTTGAACGGGCTTACGCTACGGATTGCCACTACGCAAAATGACGGTTTGTAGGGGCAATCCTTTATGGTTACCCTTCTGTCATTTCTTGATTTGAATCAATCCCATTAAAAGACCCAGCGCCATAAAATCTAATATAAAATTAAATCGGTATAATGTCTAATATACTAACTTCATTTATATACTCATGTTACGCACAACGCTAGATCGAGAGTCAATCGGGGCAACCATAAAGAATTGTTCTTATATCTTGTTATATATTGTAATCTCGGAATCCGTTTTTCTAGCAAACTGATTCCGAGATGGGCAATCTCTCGCGGTTGCCCCTTTCATTTAACGGCCATGAACAATTCCCAATCGCGAATAGCAAACAACGGCCTTCGCATTTCGATTTAACGGCCATAACAATTCCCAATCGCGAATAGCAAACAATGGCTTCGCATTTCTATTTAAAAACTCTTATGACGCACAACGCTCGATCGAGAGTCAATCGGGGCAACCATAAAGAATTGCCCCTACATATCGTTATATATTGTAGGGGCAATCCCTTTGCGGTTGCCCTTTCACCAAACATCATCATGGTATGGAACTTTCCGTTTATTGCACAAACTGTGACAAGTCGAAGCAATGTGCGTAACATCAGCTACATACATAATTGTACTTAACTTTAAGTTTATAATATTATAATTTAATTATATTTAAGTTACACGCTCTAATTACTTTAAAAATAATATGGATTATTGTTTATAAAAATCAGTTGGTTCGCCGTATAACTATACTTATTATGTAGGCATAAAATTTATAACATAATAGGTAATTAATATCGAAATTCCAGTATAAATTGTATATAAAAAATGCTTTTTTATCCAACCTTCTATTCTATCACAGAAAATATTTCCATTTTATCAATTCATTTGCAAAGTACCATATATTCATTTGTACCGGTAATTAGTTAAGAGAATATCCCCGAAAGAAAGGTACGCATTGTATGCTTGCTTTTCAAATCTGTCAAGCACTTTTTCTAAAAACAATTCCAAAAACAATTGCTGAAAATTATAATACCCCATAAATTAAGGCTTAAAGTGGTTCTTTTAAATCACTTGCCTTGAAAATGGTGGGAATGAACAAAGTACAAAGTCATTTTTATAAACCATTTATGAAAGATTTTATTTGACCTCGATTTTATGGTTTATATATTCGGAAACAAAGAATTCCGCCTGGCAACCTTTGACGAAAAATATCTATCTTAACTTAATGACATCTTCGCGTTGTGGGGGAATTTCCAAAATGGAATTGATACTTGCTACTAAATATTTTAAAATTCAGGCTAATCTGTCGCGCCGGGAAGCCGACATGCGATGCCAATGATTGCATGCAATTTCTGGATTTTTCATTTATAGATTTGTTGCTCAAAAATGGCGCGTATTCTGCACCTTTGAAAAGAGGATTGCAAATTGGTTTTAGGGGGGGAAGTTGAATCAAATGTCAAGTCGTTATAATATATTGATGCTCAATGCTTTCAGACGTGAGTTCTACTTATTTTTCAAGCAGTTATAATATCGTGCTGAATATAAAGCGATTTTATTTTTTAAAACCGGACTTATTTATTAATTTATTAGGGTTGTGATGACGTTTCCTGCGGTTTTAGTCAAACCAAAATAGGTTTTTATAACTCATTAAAAAATAACAACTTTATGATAACTTCGCTGCGAGCCATGGATTTTGATTCGTCTCTGGCAGCGAAAGCATTTTCTGAAGAAAATTCCAGCCTTTGTGGCGTCATGGGGGAACGATTCCTTCGCCCCGATCAGTGCGTGGTACCGGACAGCCAGAGCACAATTTAAAACGTTACGCGGTTTGCTACGGTAAAATAGGCATTCGTAGGGGCAATCCCCCGCGCAAGCCCCATTGGTGGTATTTTAATTTTTTGGAGCTACCTGAGCACAACGCGATGGAAAACATCAGTTCGATAGGCGGCTATTCAGCCATCAAGTCGCCCTTAGTATCAAAGCTCGATTCCAATAGGTTTTCATTAGTGAACCATCACGTCAATACAATGAGTCATTAACAATTAGCAATTAACGGCTAGCAATGAGGAGTCACAGATGAATAAACCGGTGGTTTTT
>QNER01000441.1 GCA_003646175.1 Candidatus Parabeggiatoa sp. nov. 1 | reverse complement strand
CCTATCGACAAATACTCTATTTTTTGAGTGATAGCATATCCACTCTTTTTATACCACCATTGTCCAAACCTTTTCACAAGACCCACTGATGTTGCTAACAATAGCCAAAAGGCCGATGATGAAAAAACGTACCCCACTGGGGAAAGTTTTTTGCTACTCAATAAACTTAATATAGCAAATAATCCGGCAAGAAAACAAAAAATCACCACGGCCGTGATGAGGTAGGCTAATGATATTAAAACGACACAAGCCAATTGACTGACTGGTTTCTCACTCATTACGAACGCCTAAATTGGTTGAAGGTTATTGGCAATAGTCTAACAGCGTGTTTTCAAATCGCACCAACGTACAGATACCATAAAATCGCACCAGCGTACAGATAGACTTTACACTGCGCTTATTTTTCTGAACTTCTATAGATATTCAGATAATTAATTTAGTCTCCTTTAGGAGACTTTCGCTTTCTGGCTGCCAAATTATTTTTCTGACAACCTATATATAGATTTTCAGATAATTATTTACTTGCCATTCGCTTAATAAAAGAATCAAAAGTTTAATTATAGTCTCTTTTAAAATCATAAAGTTATATATTTAGCCTCCTTTAGAGGCCGTTTTAGTCATCAAAATAGGATGGGTTTTTCGTAAAATTCGGAAAGAAAAATGACGGCCATAAAATAAGGCATGAAAATTGCTACGGCAACAATCCTTTATTTATCAAGACGATATAATTGTTATGATTTTATTGAGCGAATGAAGAGTATTTAGTCCCCTTTAGGGGACTTTCGCTTTCAGACAACGTTGGCTGTTTTGAAATTAATTTTCTGAACTTCTATAGCTTACTTTAATCTTGCCAAAATTTCTGCAACTTCTTTTCCTTTCTCTTCAAGAAAATCAAGTAATTCTGCCGGGGTGCGCGTATCCGTTTCGTCTTTTGCATTGGGATTAACCGCTTTTAAATCATAGATGGCGTTTTCTATGTCTTGGGCTTTGGTGTTGAGTTCACGTACTTCTTTATCCAGTTGTTTGAGATCAATTGTGAGGGTTTCAATCTTTTTGCTATTGCGTGTTTTTGCGGCTTTCAACTTTTTGAGTTGTTCGCGTTTTTTGTCGGCAGATTTTTTTTTAGCTTCTGCTTCTTTTTTAAACGGCTCGGCTTGTGCTTTAACTTGGCGTTTACGTTCTGTAAAATCTATCGTCCAACTGTAATCACTATCTTGACGCAGTGGCAATCGTTTCAAGAAATCAGCAAATTGTTCTACAGTCAGAGGATTACGTTTGCCGATTTTTAGATGAGATAAGTCGTAATACCAAATTTTATCGGTGGGTTGCCCTTTGGTAAAAAAGACTAAATTTGTTTTAACGCCCGCCCCCGCTGCTGTGAATACGCCGCCCGGTAAACTGACAATACACCAGACCTCACATTCATTAAGTAATAAGCGTTTAGTGTTGACAAACTCTTTTTCATTGGTACGGAATAACAGGCCTTCATCAAGGACAATGCCACATTGTCCCGCGTTTTCATTCAGGTGATTCAGTGCGTGCTTAAGAAATAAGACTTGCGTTGCGCCAGTGCCAAAGCGTTTTTTGACTTCTCGACTTTCTTTTCCACCAAAAGGGGGATTAGTCAGAATCACATCATACACAGCAGGCGCGTTTTCAAATAATCCGGTGTATATCGCCTCATCGGTTAGCGTATTACCATGCCATAAATGGGGTGCATCAATGCGATGTAAGACTAAATTGGCTAAGGCAATCGGATAAACGATATCATCTTTTTCGCGCCCGTAAAATGTCCATTGTTTCAGAACTTCAATGTCTTTGGGGCTTTTGATATTTGTGTATAGGTTGCCTTGCTCGTCTTTGCCTGCCATATATTCAAAGGCTTGAGCTAAAAAACCGCCGGTACCACAAGCCGGATCATAAACCGTTTCACCAATTTTTGGATCCAGTACTTGCACCATAACGCGGATAATTTCTCGTGGGGTAAAAAATTGACCGCCGTCATTGCCTTTTTCACCCATTTTGAGCAGTAGCCCTTCATAGACTTGCGATAATGGGAAAATATGGGTTTCATCAACAGTATCTAGGCTCAATTCATGAACTTTATCTAATATTTCCAATAAGTTACGGTCAGTATCAATGCGGACGCGTTCCACGCTGGACATGACTTCACTGATGACTTTTTGGCGCGTGGTTGCGTTTTTTTGTTTTTTTAATTTTTTGAGATGGGGTAAAAGTTTGCCATTAATCCAGGTTTTAAATTGGTTAAGTTCACCCTGCCCAGTGAGTTTAAAACGTTGCCAACCTTGGACATTGTGATCAAAACGGTGTTGACGGCAATATTCTTCATCCGGGGGAGCTGCCCAATCGTGCCAACGGTAGGGCGATTCTAACGAAAAAGTAAAAATTTGCCCAACTGCTTCATATTCTTCGGCTTCTTTGGTTTCTTGTTCATCCAAGATTCGCAAAAATAGAATCCATGACAATTCTGGCACGTATTGCATGGCACCCGCACAATTGGAGCGGCGCATAATGTCACAGATATTTTTAACCGCTTGGTTTACGGATTGTTGAGTCGTTAGGCGTTTGCCATTATCATCTTGTTTGGTTTTGCGTGGCATAGGTGGTTAGAGTTCTCCATTAAAGGCTTGGCGGAGGATGGCAGATGGCATAAGGTTAATTGCCTGTAATTGTTCTTCGAGTGTTTTTTGCAATTGCCTAAATAGCGTTAATTTTTCTTTGGCTATGTTAATAATTCCTTTTTGTTTGGAAATTGAAGGCAACGGAATTTTAATCAATTTTAAGTCTTTTATAACCAAATTTCGATTCGCCATTCCTTGTGTTAAAAATTCTGCTTGAGTACGACAAATAGGCGCATTTAAGACTAATTCCAAATATTCTGGTAAAATATCAGATTTAATTTTCAGCAAAGCAACACTTACAAATATGCTAAATTCTTTATCAATATCAATTGCTTTTGCAATGCCAGTTGTACCTACTTTTGTATAAAGAACATCTCCTTTTTCAGGTTGACATCTTTTACAAAGTTGTAAGTGTTCTTCTTTTGTAATATAGCGGCAATTATCAAAATAAATTTTTGTTTCCTTAACATCTTTAACTGAAAGGAAAGGAACACCTTTTTCAACATAAGTCGGTGTAAAATGTGTCCCATCGGAGATATCTACACAGATTTCAGCCAATGTCTTTTTTACCCAATTATTTGCTTCTTCACTTTCAAACACCTCCCGCAAATAAACCCCCGACAAAGCCTGCGCCGCTTCCAACTGCGCTTCTATGGCAGCCCGTGCGCGTTCTACCCCGGCAAGTTTTTCGGTTAAAAGGGTGGCGAGGCGTTTTTGTTCAGAAAGTAGGGGAAGTGAGATTTTTAGTGACATCAAATATTCTTTAGGTACACGCTGTTGCCCTACGGCACCTTTAAAATAATTAGTTGCTCCGTTAAGAACAGTTGACTGGCGAACAAAGAAGTAAATCCATTCAGAAATAATTTTTTGACTTGGTTTTAAAACGTGAAATTCTGTTGAACCAAAACCAAAATCATCAATTAAGTTTTCAGCAATCGCATGTTTTCCATTTTCCATACAAGGCGTTATTTTTGCAAATAAAACATCTCCTTTTTCAAAATAAGTATATCCCTTTTTTACCTTGTTAAAAGGTTGAACATCAGGATTAGTAATTTTTCCAGATATATCTACTGCTGACATAGGAATAAAGGTAGTAGGCTCATCGTCATTTCTATCTATATGAGGTCTTTTAGGATTTATAATCGCTATTTCTCCCAATTTCACCCACTGCCACCCCTTTGGCAATTTCCTCAATTCACTCATAACGCAAAAATCCTCCCCTTAGTGTCTTGCAACAGCTCAAAAGGTTTACCGATTTGAGATAAAGCTTTATGCCCTCCAGCCAGCATCACCTCTGGCACTTTAAAAATCTGTGGACTTTCCAGCGCGTCAGTGCCACCCATTTCAAATTGTCCGACTAACGCTTTAACGGTTGCGGCTGTTTTATCAGGCATTGCATTTAACCATTCTTCATTTTGTTCTAAAAAAAACGCGGTCCGCTTTTTTCGGGTTATAAGAGTAGAATTATAACCTAAATTCGCTAGAATATCATAGATGTCATAATCTTCTAATTCTTCCAATGTGCGGAGCAACAACAATGAACGCCCTTCTTCGGGTAAATGGCTTAATAAATCCTGACGTTCTTGCGGAATTAACCAATACCTGCGAAAAACTTCAAGGCGTGGGGCTTCTTTCACCAATTTTTCGGCTAAACGGGTTTTATAAGCGGCTATCGTCACGGGTTTAGCAATGCCATTTTCATCCGGTAATACTAAACAACGTCCAGCATCATTGATTTTAACCTCAAAACCAAGTGCCTGAATTTTAGGCTCTGGGGATAATGATTCGTTATCGCTTTGCTTTTCAGAATTAGCTTGTAATTTGGTTAAAAAGGACAGTCCAAATAAGCGGGTTGCATCGGTATAATCGTATAAACGAAACATTAACTTATTGGTTGCCGCGTCTAAACGAGTTCCCCGCCCCAACATTTGATAAAACGCAATCGGTGATTTAACATATTTAAAAAAGACAATATTGCGAACACAAGGCACATCCACACCCGTTGTCAATAAATCCACTGTCGTTGCAATAAAATGAGAGCGCGAAGCTTCGCGCAAATCGCTTAAATAATCGCTCCGCCCTTTTGTCGTACATTTAAAAGTGTATTCCTCTAAGCGTGGTTGGTTATTTTGTTGACACCAGCCTGTATATAAATTATTCAGTGCGATAGCAATTGCATCGGCATGTCGATCCGTCGCACAAAAGATAATGGTTTTTTGCGTTGGATTACCGGTTGCTAATAAGTGCTGAAATAAATCCTCACTCATTTGCTTAACTCGTTCCGGCAATAATAGGAGCCTTTCTAATGACAGCGTTTGGTATTGTTTGCGGGTATTTAGGATACTCATTGTTTGCCCTGTATCCGCATCTGACAATTTTTTATTCTTTAATAGGCGACGAGTCACGCCTTCTATTTTTTCATTTTGCCCATCTAATAAAATATCACGCTTAATGATTTCACATGTAGCGAGATAACCATCGGCTATACCTTGCCCAATATCATATTCATAAACGGGGCTACCAAAATACTTAATATTATCTGCCGTAATCTTAGCCTCTTCATTATCACCATTAACTAATTCACGCGGTGTCGCCGTCAAACCAATTTGCACCGCTTGACTATTATAAGTTAAAACCTGTGCCCATTTTCCCCAAGCCGAGCGATGACATTCATCAATCACAATATGACTAAAGTAATTCTCTGGGTAATGTTTGAGTAAAAAAGTCGGCTTATCGTCATCCGCCTCTAATCCCAAAGTTTGATAAGTCGCAATTAAAACACGGGCATTTTTTTGTGGGTTGCTACTCGTGACAATAGCGGCATTACTCCCAAATAAATCTTGAAAAGCGTTATTGGCTTGGCTGCGTAATTCATCTCTATCACAAACGAAAAGTACCCGATTGATTTGCCCAGCATCCGCAATCCGTTTCAGCAAATGGACAGCAATGCGCGTTTTTCCTGCCCCTGTTGCTAACGAAATTAACACCCGTTTTGGCAAATGATGCGTTTCACAATAAGCGATTTTTTCCAATATCGCACGAATCGCCGCATCTTGATAATAACGCCGTACCGATTCACCCCCGGTATAAGGTTTTGATAAAGGTTGTGCCGCTTTATCAGATAAACTAAAGCCTTTTACTTTTTCATAGCGTTGCCTTAATTCTTGAGGCGTTGGAAATTCTGATAATGGGCGTGGTTCCGTTGTTTTGCCAATATGTTGATCATATTCAACAAATAGATGCCCATTGGTGCTATAAGCAAAAGGTACATTTAAACGTTTACTGGTGGCATAAGCTTTTGCTTGTTCAAAACCTTCAGTGGGTGCTGCATTTTCCCGTTTTGCTTCAATTACTGCGATAGCGATAGGTTGTGCATCGGGAAATATTTTAACCCGTAATAAATAATCGGCATGTCCTTTATTATATTTACGGGCTTCACCATTAATGATAACAATTTCACAGGCACTGACTTCACGTTTAATTAAATCTTCTGTCCAGCCGCGCTGATGTAGCATGGGTGTGATGAATTTAGCACGGGTGTCCGATTCGTTTGAAGATTTCATCTAATTTTAAATTATAAAAAGTAAATTCACGGAGGAGCGAACCGGTGTGTTCGCCCAGCTTGTGAAATTTATGACATGACTTTCAGTGGGCGATAAATTGCCTACTGCAAACTAGAAACTAGAAACTTTTAACGGTTTCAGGCGATAAATCGCCTACTACAAACGGCCGTTTAGTAAAATCAATGAGTTACATTACACAAACCTATAAAATGGGAACGCGCCTAATGGTATCTGTAACCAAAACAGATACTATCCCTTTGAGGGATGGTATCTGTGATGATTTGAAAAATCCGATTTTTCGATCAAAACTTTTCCGGGCAACCATACAAGGCTCGCCTTGTACGCCCGCCGCGTGCTCCAACCGCTCTTAGAAGTTTCGCTGAAGTTTGTTCAGTAACCGATTTCTCGTGCGAGCGTGGCTACCTGTTACTTGAAAGAATAGCAAGCCTTCAGAGGTGACACATCGGATTTTTCCGTT
>QNER01000440.1 GCA_003646175.1 Candidatus Parabeggiatoa sp. nov. 1 | reverse complement strand
GTAGCCTTTCAACCATAATTGCTAATTCCTTATACTCTGGAATCCTTCTTATTGGCCTGAATTGCTTCAAGTTTCTAAGAAAACGTGTCGGCACAGGTAATAGATAATAGAAAATCATAGCTTTATCAATGAGGAATTAGGATATCTATAGATGTTCATATAATTAATTTCACAAATCAAAAAAAATTAACGGATACTATCCCTAAGAAGGGATAGCATCCGTTTCGTTACATTATTTTTCTGAAAAACTATATGTCTGAAAAATAATTACTTTTCGTGCCCACCATTTTAGGCTTGGGCTTTGGACAAAATGAAATGATATAAAATTTTTTGATAATCTCATTAAAATAATTTATATCATACGATAATTGAAGCGAAGAGAGATAAAAAAAACTCTTTTTTAATCAATCTATTGATTAAATGTGCCCATCGCGCCTAAAGTTTTTGTGCACAATTCCATGCGCGATTTGAGTTTTGAGCCGGTTTGCTTAAACTTCAAGATTATTCAAACCCTTTGAATTTAGGGCTAATGGTACGTAAAAATGAAAAATTCCCCGAACAAGAGGTGATGAAAAGGAGTTATTATTTATACCAATTTCTCTTACGGTTGTTTGTCCAGCTTTTCATAATTTACAATTCGCTATGGAAGTTTTTCTAGAAAAACTTCTATAGCGAACACAATTCATATGTACTTTTACCATATCTATCTGAAAACCATCGTTCTACTTCCTGCAATCGGTACCAAAATTTCATCTCGGCCTTAAAAAGCCCAAGGCCGGCTACTCTCTGGCAATGGAAAATTCTACAATAAAAGTTGTGCCCTGTCCTAAGATACTTTCGCATCTGACTTTGCCTTGCATAGAATTGATTAATTTTTTGACGATGAATAAGCCTAAACCCGTCGAATGCTCACCTCCGGTAGGTTTAGGTGTTAAGCGGGTAAATTGACCGAATAATTTTTGTTGATCTTCATCACTTAAGCCCGGACCTTCATCTTGCACTTCACAGCGTACATAATTTTCATCGATGCTTAGGCGGACATAAATATGCTTACCATAAGGTGAATATTTGACCGCATTTGAGATAAGATTATCCAACACTTGACGTGTGGTATTTTCGTTGGCTAAAGCACAGTATTTTTTTTCCCTATATGATAACTGCAAAGTGATGCCCTTGGGCTTCGCTCTTTCACTATAATGATTGACTAACCATTGCAAAATTGGCAAGATGTCAAGAGCTATCAGTGACAAATTCATTTTGCCCGACTCAATCGCATTCACTTCCAATAAATTTGATATCAACTCAAACATTTGTCGTGAACTGGTCAAAATTCGGTCAATAACTTCAATAACTTCTTCTGATAGCATCTCATCATAATCAGTTTGAATCATCTCGGCGAAACCCTGAATTGCTGAGAGTGGATTTTTCAAATCATGCACCGCAATGCTTAAAAACTGATTTTTCTCTTGCAATTCATGGGTACGTGCAGCCACTTTTTTTTCTAAACTCGCATAAAATTGCGCTAATTCTTTTTCTTGAAAATAACGACGAATCGCTTCCGTTACCGTCAAATTCAGGTCAGTGGGTTCCCAAGGTTTGGCTATATAACGATAAAGGTTTGCGCTGTTAACCGCTTTTCCCACAGCCTCAGCATCCGCTTGCCCTGTTAAAAGAATTTTTAACGTTTTGGGTGCTATAGCATTAATCTGTTTCAGTAATTCATCTCCTTTCATGCCCGGCATGATTTGATCGGAAATAATTAGCGGTAATTCGATATTGTCTTCAAATAATTCTTCGACAATTTCTAGTGCATCAAAGCCGCTATCAGCCGTTTCAATTTGATAGTCGTTCCCAAACTGATGCTTCAGTTGTTGTTTTAGACTATCAAGCAACATTTGTTCATCATCAACGCATAAAATAACAGGTTTTTTCATGGTTTATATAAAGTTGACTTAATATATGAATATACAGCTAAGCCGTGTTCGTTCCCCACTTTAAAGGGTAGTATCTGTTTCTCGTGTCTCGCCTTAAATTTAAAGTTCTTAATGCAATAGTTCGGACACTTTTTGTAATATATTGTTATTTAATGATTTTTTATTTTGAGTGGAAATGATAAAAAACTTTTTATTTCAATTAATTAATAAACAAAGTCATGTACCGTTAGACTTTAAAATATTCGGTATTCGCTATTGAAGAATTTATGGAATTCTGGGTTCATAAAACTCGATGTTCAAGTTTTTTGTAAGCCGTTGATTTCAAAATAAATATTACTTTTTGTGCATAAAATGTCATTAAAAATAAATTAGTTACATATATAAACACTAAATGAAGTGATTGCCGCAAAGCCAAATAACATCAAAAACTTGAACATCGAGTAAAATAACTACTTAAAAAATATTTTTTCATTTTCAGTCAAAAGTCATTTTCTTGACACACCATTTTTACATCAACAGTTATTTGATTTTCTGTCATCGGATTTGACTAAGCTGAGCAAATTAGGGAACGAAACCCAACTGTTTTTCAAGCAATATTTTTGGTTTCGATATTGTTTTTGGTTTTGATATCGACTTTGGCGGGATTTTTATCTTTAACAATACCTTCGTCAATAGAATTTTAGGAGTTCAGGAGTTCAGGAGTTCAGTAGTCTGGAAGAGCGGGATATTTTCAAATTCACGTTCCCACACGCTTTATAAAGGTTTAGGCGACATTCCTTAAAAATCGGATCGGGATTTGGCACAGAACATTTAAATCACTCACTGTTTGATTATTATAAAAAAATAACAAAACCGTCTGTTATGTTAAATTGTTGATAGCGCTCGCTTTCCATTAATCTATTAAAAAACCATGAGTGATAAAATTGACGATGGTATTGCTTTAATAATCATTTTCTTGACACACTACTTTTTACATCAACAGTTAGGGGCTGTCAGTAAATAACCTTGACATTATTCTTAAAATACCGTAACTACTCAGCCCTTTCTGGGCGCTTTATTAAAGCCCAGGGCTGCGCCCTTTTCACCTTTTGTACCTGCCGCAAAGCACAGGCTATAATAATGCGCCCAGAAAGGGCTTTAAATACCTTTTCAAAGCACAGGCTATAATAATTCGCACCTTCGGTGCTGAGTAGTTACAAAATACCTTCGCCATTTTTGGTAAAGTTAACATGGTTATTATAATGAATTCCCCCATTTCTCACCGCCTTATCGCTTTAAAGCTCAATTCGATGAAAATTTTAAGTTTCATTTATTTTCAACGAGTTGAATGAACCTTATTTAATACTCAACTTTTGGTGAAGGTATTATTTATTACTCAACCCTTTGAATAAAAAACAATAAATGATAAAACTAAAACTTGTCAAAGTTATTTTTTGACTCCTTATTTGATTTTCTGTCATCGGATTTGGTTAAGCTGAGCAAATTAGGAAACGAAACCCGACTGTTTGTTTTTCAAGCGATATTTTTGGTTTTGATATTGACTTACTTTGGCGGAAATTTGATATTTTTATCTTTAATAATCAATAGATTACTAAAAATATTGAATCCAGAAACGTGATATACATGTACCGTAAAATATTGTGTCTAGGCACTTACCATCCAAAAAAAATCTAGTCTCACCATTCATCCAAGTGTATAATGTCAAGAATTAAAACGTGTGTATCACACAGGTGTTGAAAGAATCTATTATGAAAATTATAATTTTCTTTGCTTCTCTAAGTATCACATTAGGTTCCACTGTGCAAGCGGAACCCATTCAAATTTCGTTGCATGACGCACTGAAAGGAGGCAGTGTTGAGCAAAATATTTCCAAGGTGCTTCCCGGCGAGAAAAGTTTTGCTTCACTCACATCAGCCGCTATCACGCTAAATGGCTCGGAAAAAATTCCGGGACATGTTGAATTTAAGCTCCACTTGAAAGGGAGTAAGTATTTAATCCCATATAATTTCAGGTTAAATACCAACACATCCTTTAACATTGGACCAAATTGCAAAATAACCCACTTAGATATTCAGAGTAACAGCAACTTTGGATACGGCTATGACACGGCTTTCTTTCATATCTATTGGTATTTTTTCGAGAAATCGGTGGAAGAACAGGTGATAAGAACAATAACCGAAGAGGTTAACTCAATCAACGATCCACAAATCAAAATGCTTTGTGGTCATGGGTAATCGCCAATTGACCATGAGGACGACTGCTAATGAACAACAAACTCAAGACGGTTGCCATTTTTTTCACAACCGGTCCGGCTTTCTTGTTACTCTCGTTAGTTGTGTTCAGTGACCCCCTTTCTGATGATGTTGGGTGTACCAATTCAAAGGACGGCAAACCACAAATTATCAATAATGTGCTTAAATGTCATTTGCGAACCTCATTTGAGGACAAAAGCATCAAACAACAAACATTAGGCATTGTACGGCGCATTGATTTGTCTTCTGACATTCGCCTTGATGTGAACTTACAAACGGTGATGACAATATTGGGAGAAAAAACGATTACATTTCCAAGCCAACTCCTTTTAGTCGATATTGTGATGGGAACGAAATCGGGAAAAGAACAGGTGTTGCCCCGGTTTTAACCAAGACTGGTGGCTTGTGCGATCTCACATTCGTTGATTTTAAACCGAATGTTAATGATGTCAGTAGTCCTAATTTGCCGACTTGGGTTTCACAAGGCATTGAGAAAATTCTCAACAATAACCCACAGATTCGTGAACAGATGCTGAAGCTTGCCAATGATGCGGCACTCAAAGTTCGCACGAATTTCATTATTTGTGGGCAATAGCATGGCAATATATTTCGAGGCAAAAGTTTTTGTGCATAAAAAAGTTTGCCTCGAATTGGTCATTTCATTTGTCATTACCTTAGGAACGTGCATAATACAACTAGGGCAACCATAAAGGATTGCCCCTACATGATATGAGGTTTCAAAGAGGTAATCCCTTGCGGTTACCCTTACGTTTCCTAAGTTATTTTATGCACGTTCCTTAATGACCCATAACCCATAACGTCATTATTTTTCTCTATGCCAATTGGGCAAAACGGGTTTTTTTGGATAGCCTTCAATTTCCAAATAAGCAGTGCCTGTTGTTTCGTTTTTATCATTATCATGGGTGTGAAGTGGGAGGCGGTACCCGTTAGCTAATTGGAAAATTTTCAAATCTTCTTCCTCTTCCTTAGTGTCCCCGTGACCAATATCATCATCTGAAAATATGCCTTTATTAACCACAGTGACCAAAATGCGTATCGGGTCATAAGGTTTTGCCATAAAAACTTTACTTATTCCATTAATTTCCGTTTTGGTGTGAGATTCGGCTTTAACCTTCTTTTTCATAATGAATTGTTCATCATTAGAAGGAACCTTAAAATCAATTATAACTGTATTGTTGTCATTCTCCTTCACATATTTCCAATGAATATGTGTTAGTTTGAGTTTGAGTTCATTAAGCGCTGTTGTTGGTTTGGTTTTCTCTAAGTAAGTCTGGTACTGAGAAACTTCTGTTTTCATTGCTTGCACAGGAGCTTGTTGCAGATACTTCCGAATGTGGTCCTCATCTCGATGTTTTTTCGCAGCATCATACAAAGCTTTATCTATCTCACGTTGTAACTCTGTTACTTTGCGTTTACCTTCGTTGGTTTGTAATTCAGACGGAAATTTAGCAGAATTATATTCTGTTAGTAATTTAACCACGCCACCCAAGGTTTCATTGGTTTTAAGCGCGTGCGTCACTCGTCGTTCTAAGTCCTGAATAACCCTCGTTTTGAACCTATCTTTTAAATCGTTCAAATGCTTATCATCATCAGCTTGATAACTGTCAAGCAATTTGGCAGCTTCTAGAAATTCCCCAGTCCGCATTTTCTGCTCAATATCTTCACTAAACCGCTCCCACTTCTGTTGGCTCGACAGCAGATTCAACAGTTGCTTTTCTAGGGCGAACCGTTCTTGACGCAGAACCTGCGTTTCTACTTGCGGATGCACCGGCAACTTGCCTAACTCTTCTAAAAGGCTCTTGGACCCATCGATATCTTGCTGATACTCTGGCACAAGAAATTTAAGTCGATGGAAGGCCTCTTCATTTTCCTTAACTTCAGCACTTAGTTTAATGTCCTGTGCTTCTTGTGTATGTTGCCCATACGGGTAATATTCCAAGTATTTCTGAGCATGGGCTTTAGCTGCCTGTAAAAAATTTTTATCAAGTGCTTTTTCGACGGGTTCCCACAAGAATTTTTCTCGGTGTTTTTGTAATTTTGTCAAAATTGTGTGGGCTTTTTTTCGACTTAAAACTATCCTTGAAAAAAAATGTCGAAAATAGGGCGCTGCAAGGTACTTAGTGAACCAGGTTTCGGCTTTCTCTAGTTGTTCATGTGTTGCGTGTGAATTGTTTGCTGCTACAACATGATTCTGATAATTCATTAAATCTACTGTGGTTTCAGCAAAAAACAACAACACTATTATCGTAATAAACGTGTATATAGTACGGTTTTTTTGGGCTTTTTGACACTTTTGTAGAATCGTGTTGATTTGTTTCGCTTGTTCTGAACTTTTTGAAAAACGGTTTAACAATTCCAAGCCTGTTTGTTGACATGCCCTGATATTTTTAGTGGATTGCTCTTTAAATTGTTGCAAATCAATTGCATCACGCCGCCCAACCAACCAAACAAAGGCATCTTCTAAACCATACGATAAAAGTGGAAGAATTTGTTTAG
>QNER01000439.1 GCA_003646175.1 Candidatus Parabeggiatoa sp. nov. 1 | reverse complement strand
TACTGAACCACCACCGGATGGGGAGACTGAACCACCACCGGATGGGGAGACTGAACCACCACCGGATGGGGAGACTAAACCGCCACCGGATGGGGAGACTGAACCACCACTGGATGGAGAGACTGAACCACCACCGGATGGAGAGACTGAACCACCACTGGATGGAGAGACTGAACCACCACCGGATGGAGAGACTGAACCACCACCGGATGGTGCGACTGAACCACCACCGGATGGGGAAACTGAACCACCACTGGATGGAGAGACTGAACCACCACCGGATGGTGCGACTGAACCACCACCGGATGGTACGACTGAACCACCACCGGATGGTGCGACTGAACCACCACCGGATGGTACGACTAAACCACCACCGGATGGTACGACTAAACCACCACCGGATGGTGCGACTGAACCACCACCGGTGGATTCGACATTAAAGGCGGGCAATCGTCTATTCAGCTTGGATAGCGATGACGTGCTGGATTTCTCCAAGATTGACAAATTGGTGAACCTTGATAATGGGTTGGATGACTCGTATCGTATAACAAACTTTGATAACACCACCTCAGGGGAAGAAGGCAATCATTCGCTCAGCTTAAACATTTATGATGTGCTGGATTTCTCTAACACGGACAGTGTAGTGAGCGAGGGGTTGAACGTCATCAATTCAACCTCGCAAGATTCTCACGATCTCAGTGTCGTCAATATCGGCGGGAACGCTTTATATAATAACCTCATAGCAACGCATAATGAGTTATTAGTCAATGCCGATGTGACTGCTCAATCTACTTATCTCTAGTGCAAGATCGCTCCAATAAACCATTGAGAAATCCGATTTCTCCAAGAAATCGGATTTCTTCTTTGACGTACCTGCAACATCGGGAGAAAAAAATGACCAAACGAATTGTAGAATTTGATTTAGAAGATGACAAAGGCTCGGTGCTGGTTGAGGTCAATGAGCCAGAGCCGCTGGGTGGGGCTGCCAAAGTGGGGCGTGTTGATAATGCCGTTAACAAAGCGCATGAAACGCTTGAAAAAACTTTGGGCCGAATTAAACCAGTCGCCGAAGCCATGTTGACACAACTTAAAAATATCAGTCAACAGCCGGATACAATGACGGTAGAATTTGGGGCAAAATTCGGTATCAAAGGGGATATGATGATTGCTTCTAGCAATGCCGATACCAATTACAAAATCACGTTGTCTTGGAGCAACGTTAACATCAATATCCATACGCCCACTGGACTTGATATAAAACAGCATGACTAATTTGACAATGTCACATTTTTTTAACTACGCCATTTTTCGTACAAGGTTCGCCTTGTACTCCTGAAAATATTCGGCAGTTTTTCGTACAAGGTTCGCCTTGTACTCCTGAGAATATTCGACCTTGTGTTTTTCGTACAAGGTTCGCCTTGTACTCCTGAAAATATTCGGCAGTTTTTCTGTACAAGGTTCGCCTTGTACTCCTGAGAAGATTCGACCGTTTTTCGGTACAAGGTTCGCCTTGTATTCCTGAGAAGATTCGACCGTTTTTCGTACAAGGTTCGCCTTGTACTCCTGATAGCTAAATAGCCTTTGCTTGTTTCGGGAATTCGTCTCTGATTCCCGAAACCTCAAAAACAACACGACTAAATAAGGAGTCGAGCCTTTAGGCGGTTGCCTGATGAACTCAAAATAACACAACATGACTAAATTGTTTGAACCCTATCTCACACGTTTATGGACGACTGACAAAGGCGGTGTCGTTGGCGCGGGATTTTTAGTAACGAAAAAACATGTCCTGACTTGTGCCCACGTTGTCAACGATGTGTTTGGTGTACCAGAAGACAGTGCCGAACAGCCTACTGGAAAAATCGTGCTTGATTTTCCATTTCTCGCACCAAATCACTCACTTCAAGCACACGTTATTATTTGGTATCCGCCTATTCCAAATAACCCTATTAGCGATATTGCGAATAACCCTATTAGCGATATTGCGAATAACCCTATTAGCGATATTGCGAATAACCCTATTAGCGATATTGCGGTATTAGAGTTATTAACGGAATTACCACTACCACGCGGCTGCCAACCGGTATCATTATTAAAAAACAATGCGTTACGTGGGCATTCGTTTCAAGCTTATGGATTTCCAGCCGGGTACAACGAGGGCCTTTTTGTTGAAGGTGAGATAAAGGACATGCGAAGCGACGGCACGGTACAAGTCCAAGGCCGCCAACCGGGAACCGGATATGGTATAACCCACGGCTTTAGTGGTGGCCCTGTTTGGGATGAACACGAAACCGGCATTGTCGGCATGGTCGTTGCAGCGGATAACAGGCTAGACAATAGTATCGCGTTTTTTATTCATACTGATAGTCTGGTTAAAGCGTGGCCTAAACTCGATCCTGATAGAACACCGAAGCCTAAAAGGAAATATAAGCGGACTTTATTGCCCTATTTACCAAATCGCCGGGATCAAGAATTGGAATTAGGTGAGTTGATACGGGCGCATGATGATAAACATCGTCCTTTGTTATGTGTGGTTCATGGAGACGAGTACCAATGTAGTGATAAGTTTTTGGATCGTATCCGTGAAGAATCTCTCCCCAATATCATCCCTGAACAGATGCACTTTGGTGTGGATTTACATCCGTTTGTCTGTGATACTTTTCAAAGTGTCAATGAACTACACCGCAAAATGTTAGCCAATTTAGGAGAGTTGTTTATTAATAATATGTATGCAACATGTGATGAAGTTGCACAAGCCATTGCACAGCGTCAATGCCCGGTGATTCTTCATACGGATATGTCCACGACAGATTGGCAACGTGGGGGACACATTAATATCATTCATGGTTTCATTCAATTTTGGGCCGACTGGCCGGTTCTATCCGCACAAAATCACTTGTTGTTAGTATGCTTATGTTTTAATTATCGAGATATTGAAAAAATGTCTTGGTTAAAACGTCTTTTTAAAAGGCCTTCCGTTAATCAAGCAATCAGGAATACATTTAAGGACTTAGCTTCAGAACATTGTAGGGTGTTACCAGAATTGCCCAGTATTGAGAGAACCCATGTTGAACAATGGGCAAAAATATATTTGAGCGAGTTTTACTATGAGTTGATTCCGTATATTCGTGAATTGTTTCAACCGCCAATTGAAAAAATCGCAATGGAACCATTAGCGCAGCAACTCAAGCAAATACTCAAAGAATGTTGCGATATGAAAACAACATTTTGAACTGCCCAAACTAAAGTTTGGACTCCATCACTCACATTGCAGTTATCGTAAGGAATGAAAACGATGAGTTATCCCTATTACACTGGCGAACCCATAGATCGCCCTAACCAACCCGTTGAATTACCGCCATCACGCCATAGCGTTCAAACGGAGCCAAAATATTATCTGCCTGATAAAGATTTGGTGGATGCCGTCAATGTCGCACTATTACTTGGGCAACCGTTATTATTAACCGGTGAGCCTGGCACGGGGAAAACGCAATTGGCATATAACCTCGCCCATCAACTTGGCTTAGAAGTGCTGAAATTTGAAACCAAATCAACCAGTCAAGCCCGTGACTTATTTTATGTGTATGACGCGCTAGGGCGATTTCATGCGGCACAAGCGGCAAACTTGGGTGAAGAAACAGATAAAAAAAGTGTGGATTACATCACTTATAGTGCGTTGGGTAAAGCGATTGTGCTGACAAACCCACCGTTGGCGAAATATTTGCCGCGAGATTTTGAGAAGGATTATGAACCACGCCGCTCAGTGGTACTGATTGATGAAATCGACAAAGCCCCGCGTGATTTTCCCAATGATATTCTGAATGAAATCGAAAATCTGTATTTTCGTATTCCCGAATTGGGCAATGTAGAAATCAAAACGGCGGATAACATGCAGCCGATATTGGTACTCACCAGTAATTCTGAAAAGCCCTTACCCGATGCTTTTTTACGTCGTTGTATTTATTACGATATTCCGTTTCCAGAGCCTGCGCGTTTAAAGAAGATTGTAGAAGCCCGTTTAGGCACATTTGTCAAGCAAAGCAGTGATTTTCTTGTGGATGCGTTGGACTTATTCGATAAATTGCGAGACGGGGGATTGCGTAAACCACCGTCTACCGCCGAACTATTAAATTGGCTAATGGTATTGCGCGACATGTATAAAGACGCGGATAATCCTATCGTAGCCCACCCCAAGAGCGTGTCACGCACCCTGAGTAGTTTAGTGAAAATGCAGGCGGATCAAAAAACGGCACGGCGTATTTCAGAACAGTGGTGTGATGAAAATAAGTACAACGAATCCCAGAAATAAACGAATCAAACCTACATTCTTTAAGGAGTGCAAGGCGAACCTTGCAATCAGCGATCCGGACAAAGCGGCTGAAGATCTCAACGCTGCACTTGAAGATGGCGACAAAGAAGTTTTTCGTCTGGCATTAAAAAACGTTATTGAAGCGCAGGGTGGTTATCCCAACTGGCTGAAAAATCAACGTTCAACCAAGAAAGCATCAATAAGTTCTTGTCAGGAAAGGCTAACTTTGAATTATACAGCCTTGATGCGCTGCTACAGGCACTTGGTTTTCATTTAGCCATTCAGAGAGTGTCATAAAATCAAGTACAACATCCTGAGTACAACGGATACGCGAAATAAACGGATTGGGCTGCTCCTTTTCATTATTATCCGTCATACAACTTCGCACTGATAGAGCTACAACTTGGATAAGTTCAAAGTCACATAAGGCAACTCCAAAAAATTAATATACCAATGAAATACTGTGGAAAACATACATAAATATCAGGGAATAGAAATTGGTATTTTATTATTTGGGAGTTGCCTAACTTCAATCAGAACCAAGTTTTTTCGTACAAGGTTCGCCTGAGACGAATGAGAAATCATGCCCTATTTCGTACAAAGTTCGCTTTGTACTCCTGAGAAATCACGCCATATTTCGTACAGGGTTCGCCTGAGACGAATGAGAAATCACGCTCGATTTCGTACAAAGTTCGCTTTGTACTCCTGAGAAATCATGCTCGATTTCGTACAGGGTTCGCCTGAGACGAATGAGAAATCATGCCATATTTCGTACAGGGTTCGCCTGAAATGAATGATAATGTGATCGAGGCAAAAGTTTGCGGAGCAAACTTTTGCCTCGATCATTGTCAAGCTAAGTAACATGTTGAATCACAAGACATCAGGATAAACATTGTCTTTATCCGTTTATTTCGCGTATCCGTTGTACTCATATTTAAATAAATACCATGAACCCAAACATCCTAACCAAAGAACTCATCAACTTCATAGAAAAGTTACGCGCTGCCGACTATCACATTGGCGCGACACAATACATTGCGGCGCAAGATTTAATACTGGGATTAGCAGCGCAACGCAAACTCCCGCCTAAACGGACGGGACTGCGGGCATTGTTAGCACCCATATTGTGTCACTCGCCCAAGGAACAGGCCGCATTTAAAACGCATTTTGATGAATGGATTGAAACTGTAGAACCGACTGACATTCCAAAACCGCCAATTGTTGATGATCCACCAAAAAGTACTCAAATATGGAAATGGGCCTTTAACAAATGGGCCGTTATCGCTTTATTTATTGTATCTATTTTAATTATTTATGCTTATTGGCCAGATATAACTAATTTATTTAAAGGTGAAATAACCCCAACACCAGAAATCACACAGCCAAAAACGGATTTGATTGATGAAATCGAATCAAAAACAGTGGTTGACATTGCAGAGTCAGAATTCAAAACAACGGAACAATCCGAACAAACAATACCACCACAAGAACCCCCACAGGATATACGACAGTCAGAAAATCATTCTTTGCTGGACAGTTTGTTATCAAAATGGTATCTGTGGCTGATTTTACCACTCTTTGCGGTTTTGTGTGTTTTGTGGTTATGGCGGAAATTGCCACGTTTTTTAACAAGAAAATCTACATCCACACCGCCTGAAATAAAAAAACTGTTTGTTGAGGGAATAGACGATAAACTTTTTCAATCGGTGGGCTTGTCGCGTGCTGCACAACAGTTGCACAAACGCACACGCACCAGTGCCACTCAGCTTGATATCGAAGCCACCATAGAAAAAACCAGCCAAACAGCTGGCTTGCTCACACTTATCACGGGCTCTGTTAAGTCTTATCCAAAATATCTAGTCTTAATAGATAGAACGACTTTTAAAGATCATCAGTCTGAGTTAATGAATTCCCTTATTAATCAATTAATTGTTCAAGGTTTATTCGTCACACGCTATTACTTTGATGCTGAACCACGCCGTTGCTATCCCGAAAAAGTCAATCTTGCACCGCTGACGTTAACAGAATTGGCTGAACGTTATCCAGAACATAGATTGATGATTTTTTCTGATGGCAATGGACTTATCGATCCCATTACTGGCGAACTTGTTAATTGGATTGAACAATTTTCGGTATGGACGCACCGGGTATTGTTTACCCTAGAAACGCCGGAGCAATGGGGATACCGAGAACAAATATTAGACGAGGCTGATTTTCTGATCATGCCGGCAAATGAAGCGGGTTTAACTGAGCTTGTTAAACAGATTGATACCGATATTTGGCAATCTTATCCCAAACCATCCTATTCATTTCCAATAGCATTTCCTGAATCTCTCACAGAACGCCCCCGCCGCTGGTTAGAACGCCACGCCCCCGATGCCCCTGTGCTGACAGAATTA
>QNER01000438.1 GCA_003646175.1 Candidatus Parabeggiatoa sp. nov. 1 | reverse complement strand
TTTTATTACGCCCCAGATGCTATCCCTTCTTTTTTTGGGATAGTATCTGTTTTATTACGCCCCAGATGCTATCCCTTCTTTTTTTGGGATAGTATCTGTTTTATTACGCCCCAGATGCTATCCTTTCCTTTTTTGGGATAGCATTTGTTGTCAAGTGTAACAGTGACGGATACTATCCCAAAAAGGGATAGCATCCGTTGTCAAGTGTAACGGTGACGGATACTATCCCAAAAAGGGATAGCATCCGTTGAAGTTTCATCCTTTCATCCTTTTTTTCCACATCCAAAATCACAAAAAGGAAGCACTGTGGCTGAATTTGAAGGTCAAATCTGGGTTGTTCAAGACAACGATGAAGTCAATTTTATCTGCACCACTAAGCGGATCAAAAGGAAGGTTAAAGCGATTAATGAGAAAGGGCGCGATCTGCGGTTATATGAAGATAAGTTGTTATGGCAACATTCAAGTATCGCTACCGGGTTAGAGGATTGGCAGAATAAATTAACCACGATTCAAGCCACAGTAAACTCGTTGCGTAACGACATTGATGTGTTGCTGTTATGGGAAACTGCCTTAGAGTTAGAGATTACTGAAATCAATGAGTTAGCTGATTTATATTTTGGGAAAGAGATTACCCCTGAACATTTGGCGGCCTTATGGCGTGTACTTGCCGAAAATCGTTTACATTTTAAGCGACGGGGCACCGACTGGGAGGTACGGACTGCTGAACAAGTTGAAGAGTTAGAAACTCAACGTAAACGCGAACAAGCACGGGTTAAAGCACAGGCATTAGGACGCGAATGGTTGCAGAAAGTTGCTAAAATGCCTATTCCCGCCTTTCCTCACTTATCAAAAAACCAAGGCGGCAATGAAAATGGCGAAGGTGAAGTTTTTCAGGTAATAGAAGTACATGAAGACATCATACCGTTTGTAGAACGTTTGGAATGCTGGTTGCATGGTGATACTGACAAATATGTGGAGGAGTTGGTAGAGCAAATAGCCCCAACGTTTAAACTCAATCCACGCGATTTAGTTTTTGAAATTTTACAAAAAACGGGCCGCTTACCGATAGATGCTGACCGCGATGTGGTTGTTGGAGGGTTAAAGCCAGAATTTTCGGAGACTGTCCTTGATGCTGCTCAAGCGGTGCAACCTTGGCAACCCGCCCAAACGGAAAGTATTACCGATTTACTGTTTAGTATTGATGATGAAGAAACCCGCGAGGTTGATGATGCACTGGCGATTGAACGTGAAGGCTTGTGTTGGAAAATTTCCATAGCGATTGCAGAACCGGCCAGTGTTATCCAGCGTGGTGATATTTTAGATCGAGAAGCTATGCGGCGCGGCACCACTGTCTACTTACCGACGCAAACGGTATTGATGTTGCCTGAGCATATTTCTTGCAACATTGCCAGTTTAACTGCCCGGCAGGTGCGCTCATCTCTCGTGATACGTGTGTGGATGGATGAACAAGGAAAAATTACTGACAGCCGCATCAGCAGAGAAGCAATACAGGTACTGAGACGTTTGCATTATAGTGATGCCGATACACTCCTATCCCTTGGAGAGGATGAGACCGCTCAGCATTTGCGTGACTTATTAACTTGTGCAAAGCATCTGCAAGCGAAGCGTATTGCCCACGGTGCGCTTAACTTACAACGTCCCGAATATAAAATAAGTGTCGATAATGACAACATGACTGTCACTATGATAGACAAGGATTCACCCAGTCGCTTACTGGTGGCCGAAATGATGATTTTAGCGAACGGGATCGCGGCCAAATATGCAGTACGTCATCAAGTGCCACTGATTTATCGTGTTCAAGATCCCCCATTGGAACCGATTACTCAGGAGACGCTCGCCGAACCACTGGGGTTTCATAAAATTCGTAAACTCTTAGGCCGTTCTTCATTGTCCTTGCAACCGAGTGGACACAGTGGTTTAGGTTTATCCATGTACACCCAGTTGACATCGCCGCTACGCCGCTTTGCCGATTTGGTTATGCAGCGGCAATTGATGGCACATTTGGTTGATGAAGAATTACCTTACGATAAAGAAGAATTACTGAAAGTATTAGAAACAGCTGAACGTACTTCACGCCAGTCCCGCCAAATTGAAAACGAGGCCAAAAGACGTTGGCTTATGCAATATTTAAAACAAATATGGCGCGAGAAACCCTTAGAGGTACTTATTATTAATGAGGCAAGAGGCGGCTATAAAGTGGAAATGCAGCCTTGGGGTGTAGATGCCTATTTAGCCACTGCCAAAAGTTTAGAAATAGGTGAAATGGCGGTGGCAGTTGTTGATAAAATTCGTGTTAAGGCAGGCAGTGCCCGCTTGAAATTAACTACATAATCAACGCAATGTGCAACTTTTTTAAGTATTTGATTTTAAATGAATAAATATAATAGGCTCTGACTCTTAAAAAATCGTGATTTAATTAAATAAAATACTTAGGATATAAAGTTGCACATCGCGTTAATCAGTTATCAGTTCCAGGCTAACGTTTTTTTTGTGCACAAAAAACGTTAGCCTGGAAATCAGTTCGCGGCGTTGTTGGAGCGATGCTGTCAACTTTCGCGACGAACTGATAACTGTTCATTGATGACAGAATCAGGAAAATAATGGCTTCCAACTTTACCCGCGACACTTTCGTATGTTTGCTACAACGGGAATCCAATGACGAGTCATTTCCGCGAATGCGGTAAACCACGTCACCCCTTGAAACATCAACTGTCGCTAAATAATCAATAACTGGCAGATAAACCTGAAAACCTATTTCGCATAACTATCTGACAAACAAGAAATTTAATTTATATAAAAAGGTATTATATAATATAAGTACTGAACCATAAATTTACAGGTATTATGAATTTTGGGCAGGGTGGGCTTTGAACGGGTTTTTGGTTACCATTTTGGAACTCAAGGTGGGCAAAAACAACCTTTGGGTAGCCTACCATAAAATACCTGAAAATTTGTGCTTCAGTGGTTGTTCCCCAATTCCCAATTCCCAATTCCCAAAACCAAAATGCTCAATCAATTTCAAATTTTCAAAGAAGAATCACTGACTCGTACTACGCTTTTAAAAGTAGGCATTTGGATTACCATTGTGATCATTTTAACGACTATCTTATGTTATTTACTTGTCGCTTCCCAAATTGAGAAACAAACCCTTCACCAACTGAAAAATTATGCCACAGAGCGTGTTCAACGGGAAAACACTATTTTTGCGTTAGCACAAGAAAATCATGCCCAGCTAAAAGCTGCCTTAATTGAACAGTTAACACTTTCTCCTCAACTCTCAAAGTTTGACGATTTGTTTGCCCGTGGTGATGACGGTGTTATTCGTAATCGTCCAGCCTATTTTGATGGTAGCAAGCAAAGTTGTGTTTATATTGATAAATCATTGCCCATCACGACAGACTTAAAGCGGCGAGTGCTGGCTTTTTATGAATTGATTAATCAATATGGTAAGCCATGGTCAAGTCGTTCTGAACACACCTATATTTTTACCGCCGACAATATTATTGTTCGATACTGGCCAAACGTTCCGAATTGGTGCGTTGATGCGACGGCCGACTTGGACTTGACTCAGAAAGAATATTTTTGGGTTGCAGAACCACAACATAATCCTAAACGGACTACCGTATGGACGGGAGTGTATTATGAGCCGATTGCCAACGAATTGCTGGTATCCGCCATTACGCCCGTTTATATTCAAGGTCAACACATTGCGAATATCGGTAGCGATATAGAATTAAATGATTTGTTGGATCATATCCAGACTCAGCGCCTAGAGGGAACTCGTCACATCGTCTTCCGAAGTGACGGACGTTTAATTGCACATAAGGACTGGGTACAACACATGATAGGTAAGGAAGAAGGTCAGTTCAATATACTTAAAGATGGCGACAACCAACTCAAACATATTTTTCTATTGGTAAAAAAGACGGGCATTGGCATTGTGGAAGATAAAGAAAATGACCAATATCTAGCGATTACTAAAATAGAGGCGACTGACTGGTATTTTGTCGTGGTTTTTCCAAAGACACTTATTGCCAGAGCCGCTTGGCAGACAGCGCAATTTATTCTCATTTTAGGCATACTTTCACTGTTAATAGTATTGGGTATTCTATACGTTATCATGCATAAACAAATCACAAAGCCCTTGAATGATTTTTTGATTGCAACACAGCGGCTTGGTAGACATAATTTTAACTTTAAATTGAATTTTTGCAGAAAAGATGAATTAGGACGTTTAGCTGATTCTTTTAAAGTGATGGCAACAATTCTTGGGGAACGCGAACAACAACTTATTAATTACGCCAATGATTTAGAAGAAAAAAACCTAGAATTGACTCGTGCAAAAGAAAAGGCTGAAGCGGCTAATGTTACCAAGAGCCAATTCATTGCTAATATGAGTCATGAATTGCGGACACCGCTCAATGCCATTATTGGCTACAGTGAACTATTGCAAGAAGAAGCCAGTGAGCTTGGTGAAGAAGATTTTGTGGTTGATCTTGAAAAAATTCATGCTGCTGGTAAAAATTTATTAGGACTCATCAACGATGTATTAGATATCTCCAAAATCGAAGCTGGTAAGATGGATATTTACATCGAAACTTTCGATTTAGTGCCGGTGCTTAATGACGTTGTTACCACCATTCAACCGCTGCTTATCAAACAAGGTAATACGCTTCATCTTCAATACACTGAAAACTTGGGTGAGATGCAAACTGATCTGACAAAGGTACGACAATCTTTGTTAAACCTGCTTAGTAATGCCGCTAAGTTTACCGAAAAAGGGACAATTACTTTGGCTGTTAATCGTGAAAAATCCCCCCAATCTCCCTTTTTCAAAGATAAGAAGGTTTTGGAGGATTATGAAGGCGATAACAAGAAATCTTTGGAGGATTATGAAAAGGGGAATAAGGAGGCTTCTGAGGATTATGAGTGGATTGAATTTAGTGTGACTGATACCGGTATTGGTATGAATGATGAACAAAAACAAAAAATTTTTCAGGAATTTACCCAAGCAGATGCGTCCTACACCCGCAAATATGGGGGCACGGGTTTAGGCTTAGTGATTACTCAACGCTTTACCGAAATGATGGGCGGTACCATTAATGTAGAAAGTGAGTTTGGGCAGGGTAGTCTTTTTAAAATACGTTTGCCCGCCAAGATTGTCACCAATACCATGCCCGCACCAAAAATCGCAAAAACGGGTACCACTTCGGATATAACTGAAGAGGAGATAGATCCACAAGAACGAAGTCGGATCCTAGTGATTGATGACGATCCGATCATCCGTGAGTTATTCAAAAATTACTTGATTAAGCAGGATTATCAAGTCGCCGTTGCCGGCAGTGGCGATGAAGGTTTAAGGCTCGCCCGCCAATTACATCCAGACGCGATTACCCTTGATGTGATGATGCCCGGCATGGATGGGTGGATGGTATTATCAGCCCTTAAAACTGATCCTGCCTTAGCAGACATTCCCGTTATCATGACTTCAATGATTGAAGACAAACAATTAGGATACTCTTTAGGCGCAAAGGACTATTTGGTTAAACCCGTTGAACGTGAGCAATTAATGGCCATCTTGAATAAATATCACATTGATAATAAAACCCATCATCTCATGTTGAATATGAACCAACGGTAGTCCTGTCAAACTAAAGTTTGGACTCCAGATACTATCGTGCGCGCCATTACCCGGAAAATGGGAATGCACCCTACCGATCCCCTTTCCAACAAAGGAACTTTTATGTCTACACCTCGAAACTTTATCCCGTTAAATATTGCTATTCTCACCGTTTCAGATACACGCACTGAAGAAAATGATACATCCGGCAAAACCCTCATTGAACGCTTAACGGCAGCAGGGCATCACCAAGCCGACAAAGTGATCGTGCCCGATAACATTTACCAAGTTCGGGCGGTGGTTTCTAATTGGATTGCCAACCCAGAAATTCGTGTCATTATCACAACCGGTGGCACCGGTGTCACCGGTAAAGATAACACGCCTGAAGCCATTCAACCCTTGTTGGACAAACAATTATATGGGTTTGGTGAACTCTTTCGCGCCCTGTCTTATGAAGAAATCAAAACCTCAACTCTACAATCCCGCGCGCTCGCCGGTGTCACCAATGGCACTTATATTTTTTGTTTACCCGGATCATCGGGTGCGTGCAAAACTGGCTGGGATAAAATTATCCAAGCACAATTGGATTACCGCACCCGCCCCTGTAACTTTGTGGAAATGATGCCACGTTTGCTAGAATCCTAACTAACTTGTTATCAGTTGTCAGTTGTTTCGTTCATTATGCAAGGATTTTTTTATTCATAATGTCTAATTTCCAATTCCCAATTCCCAAGTTTTAAAGCTAAGGGTATTGTTTTTTTGATTGAGAGGTGTAAAATATTTTGTAGTCCCCAAAAAGTAGTGAGATAAATATTTTTTGAGCACCCATTAGAACGACAAAGATTATTTGCTTATGAAAGGATTAGATCATTTAGATTCTATTCATCACTCTCTGGCGGATTGATATACTTTTTGAGAAATCATATTTTTTGGTTTTAAACGGATTTTCGCTTGACAGAGAACGCGAACAGTCGAAACATATTTGAATTATTATCCTTTATTATAAACAATCCTTGTAGTTCTAATGGGTGGTAACAAACTTGAACATCGAATATCACTACTTTTTGG
>QNER01000437.1 GCA_003646175.1 Candidatus Parabeggiatoa sp. nov. 1 | reverse complement strand
TGACAAGTACAACGGATACGCGAAATAAACGGATAATAAATCATAAAAACGAAAACGGTTTTCTTAACAGAACCAATAGCCGAAGGGGTTGAATGTTAAGAGCCACTGGTGAAACCTCTCATCCTTATACATAAGTTTTTAACTAATTGATTTTTATGGCCTTTAAAGAGTAGGCTCCACGTTGGGGCTCCATTAAAAATATCCGTTTATTTCGCGTATCCGTTGTACTTATCAGGAATGCACCCTGTATCCAAAAGACTTGTGTATAACGATGAGGGTGAAACCTGGGGAACCATTCGCCCCCACAACCCCGAAGGGGTTGAATGTGAAACGTAGTAACGAGCGTAGCGAGATAATAGCCCCAGGTGAAACTTGGGGAAGGGGAAAAAAACGATCCAACCGTCACAACCAGTAAGTATTTGAATTTTAAGGGTCATTGAGATTATTTTCACATTCAACCCCTTCGGGGCTGGCGCATCGAAAATGCCTTTACCACAGGTTTATTTCGCTACGCTCGTTACTGCGTCTCACCTGTGGCTATTCACATTTTCAGGCAAAAGTTTCGCTCCGCGAAACTTTTGCCTGAAAACCCCTTCGGGGTAAATAGTTTTTACTTTTAGGTGTCGCATTCGTTACAAACCTTCAGGGTTGGCGCATCGAAAATGCCTTTACCACAGGTTTATCTCGCGGAGCGAATTACAGCGTTTCAACATTTTACCCCTTCAGGGTAAATAGTTGGCTTTTCACTTGAAAGGTTTATCCGGTTCATCATCGTCAGGCTGAGGAAATTGTGCCGATTTGTTGACACGTATCACTTCGACATCTTCTATATATTCTTCTGTCTGAGGTTGCCCATCTTTCACCGTTTCGTGTTTTGGTAGGCTTTCGACTTTTGAGGTGGGCGTTGTGCCCGGCAAGGCTTTTTCGTTTTGGGTGATTCTTGTTAAGAGTTCCTGACTACGAGTCTGTTTCGGGCGAGCGTTTTCAAGTGCATTGAGTTCCCGCAAAAGTTCATCTTCATTGGGCTTGTCGTCTTCCGTTTTCTTGTTTTTATCAAGAATTTCGGCTTCTAGTTCAGCTAACTCGTCTGCGTCGTCGATTAGCCCATCTTCAATCATTTCCTCGCGTTTTTGCAATAACTGTTCATAACGCTTCTTATCGGACTTCTTAGCCAGTTGTTTGAGTTCGCTATCAAAAGTTTGCCGTTCTTGCTTATTCAGCAATTCACGCTCTAGGCGAAGCAATTTTTCTTGTTCAAGTTTTCGCTTCAGTTCTCCCTGCTTTTTTTCATACTCGGTTATTCCCCGCCCAAAATTCAATATCCGAATAGCCACCCCAAAAGCTTGGGTGGCACTTTGTTGCATGATATGGGCCGTTGCTTCCTTGAGAGACTCCTGTTCCTCGTACCATTTGAATTCTAAATGTTCGCTCGAAAAGGTTTCAAGCGTCTGCCATGCCGCTTCTTGGATATGATCCCGTATATCTTCTAGGGAAGATTTTCTTTTCTGAAACTGATACCATCCGCTGGGATCAACACCGTCAACTTGGAACTTACCAAAAAAGGTAATTTGCTCTCCTCCAGTCAGGGGGTTAACTTTAAACCCAAACTTACACGGGAGGCTTGCCTCTAAACCACGCAAACGATCCGCGAGTTCCGTGTTAAGGCGCTTAAGGTCAACTTTGATCACCGTGGCCTTAAATTCGTCCGATAATTTGTCGGTGAGCAGATCGATTAATTTTTGCTCCACACCTTTTTCGCCATCTGGCGAAAAGCTGAAGCGAATATAGAAATCTTCCGGCTCTACCGCACGAAGAAAGCGTCTGGTTTCATTCAGAATGGCTTCCTTCATCAGTTGTTTGACATCTTGTTGCTGATTCAGATATTTTTCAATATCCTTGAGGTTTTGTATCCGCGCCGTGACGGAAATTTCTAATTTGACTTCGGCCTGATCAATCTTGGTTGGAAATAAGGTGCCTGGCACATCGATATCAAAGTTTTTCAGCAGTTCCAATGGTTCCAAATTGGGAACAGAGAGCAGTATCCATAAGCTATACCCAATACTTTCCGCCCGCGCTGTCATCCTATTCTTAATTTCTGCTTCTCGCGGCTTGAATGATAACAGCAGATCGATATATTTTGTTCCAAACAAGACTTTTGGGATGATGTTATCAAGCTCTTTTTGTACCCAGCTTTCTAACTTGGGTGCCCCCGCTGTCACATATTGGGCCGCATTCTGAAGTTCCATCTGCAAAGTATTGACAATGGTGATAGGCTCTGAGCGTTCATGCATCGTATAGTTGACTTCTTTGATCACTTTTAGAATATCATTATTGAACGGTGGCTTTTCTCGCTCTAGAAATAAGCGTTCTACCTTTCTACCTTGTGACGCTAAAACTTCATCAAGGTGTTTTTTCGCCCACGGTATCAGTTGTTCGTCGGAACCAAAGTAGTAGTCATGTAGCGTTACGCGCCTTGCCATGTAGGTTTGGATTTCGCGTTTGACGAGGGCTTCAAGTTTGTCCCGGCGGTTGTGAGCGATCTTTTTATCCAAAACCTCCAATTCCCCGGTTACCTGACAATTGAGAGCATTTGGACAGTCGGTTACTTGTACCGGAAATTCCAGCGGCCCAATTGGTAGAGACTCAGGCAATTGGATGTTTGAAGTCAAACGAAACTGGATAGACAGAGCGATTTCTCTTTCTGCCCTTTGTTCCATGTTGTTCTGTAACTGTTCAATCTTATCGGGATAATTGTCAATGATTTCGTCAAGAAATTCCTTTTGCCACCGCGTCATGAAGGCCCTTACCCAACTTATTATCTTGTTTTCCAACATAACGCTGGGTGGCGAGTCGTCATAAAGCGCCCTGACGACTTGCTCTTCGTTGCCCGGTAGACAGGTTGCTTGGTAATCGATTTGGAGGCTGATTGTGCGATCATTTTTGAAGTCGTCAATGTCGTAAGTTAAGCCTTCTTGTTTGACAGACACACCGCTAAAAACCAGATAGTAGCCCACTTCATCTTGTTTCCAAAATTGCCATGACGACGGTTTTTTTTGCAAAGCAGCGCCTGTCTTGCGATTTATCATCACAATTTGACCATCCTCAGTGGCTGGCGTTTTGGCATCCACTTTTCTGATAAGATTATCCAATGGATGTTGTGCCATAATACCTATCTCTGCTTTGAAGTTTAGTTTAGTAAGCCTTGGACAAGACTTTAAATTTAATTATTAATTTTTTAATCTGTTTTTCTTTCAAGGCGAGTGACTTAATCAATTTAGCACGTTCTTTATCGCGCTGTAATTTCTGTTCCTCTTTGATGTTGTTGATAACATCTCTAATCAGCCCCGCCATTTTTTTCCAACATTCAGTCAGTTCCGTTGTGAGTTCCTTCTTACGTGCTGGAACTGCGTCAATGATTTGCTGGAGGAACTGTTCAAAAAATCTTACCGCCTTTTCATTCTGTTGGGAGTCTTCTAACCCATGAACTATCACAAACCATTCGGCAATCAATACGCCTATAATATCTGCTACCTCTGTTTTTATGAGCGCGATAGATTGATTGCTGGCATCGGCCAATAATTTTTCTAAATCACGTTGATTAGAAATTTTACGTTGACTGAGTTTTTTGTCTAAACTAGATGATGCTAAATGCAGTAATAGCTGTTCTAAGAGCCTCTCAGAAACCACCGCATAATTACCACCAGCGCGTAATGTCAGATTCCATTTAGCCAGTAGCCGTCTTACAAGAGAGTCAATTTCTGACTTTCTTAATAAGAGTTCTAGGTTATTCGGGTGAAAAAGTAGCTTGGCAAACGTCTGGCTTTCGACAGTTTCTTCTATTAAGGCGGTGAGTACCAAATGGTTTTTTGGTTGCCCATATTGGCTTTGATTAAATGCCACCGTGCTATCGACTAAAAAGTCAATGAACAATGGAAACATATAGACACTGGATTGTGGATTTTTGTTCGGTTGCGGCATCCAATCGTAAAGTTGTTTGATTATTTTATTGAAACGTGAACCGCTATATTTTATGTAGTTGTATAGAAATAGAGATGTTTTGCGACGAGTCTCTTCACCGCCGCGTTCTAACAATTGCTTAATCCAATGTAGTTGATCAAAGTTAGGGATAAATCGCATACTGCGGACAATTTCTAGCACTTCCGTGTGAAACCTTAAATCAATCAGTTTATTTAAGAACTTCTTGATCGTCTGATGCAAATGGCTATGTTGCATCATTTCCCTCGTCAAATTCGCCATTCGAGAAAAAACGCGCTGCTTTTTTTCATGTTTCATTTGCTGAAACAAGTCGCGCAGTATTTCTTCTAGCACGCCACCCTGACTTTCTCTGTCAATGTTTCCAAGTAACGCAACTATCCATTCAAATAACCACTGTTCTCCATAAACTTGTGGGTTAGCGGCCGCCATATTTGTGGCTAGACTGGCAACGCACTTACTTAGCTTTTGTGAGTCATCAAATAAAAGGCCGTATTTTTGGAGCTTTTCAAACTGTTCTTCAAGATAGTAGGGTTGTTCACGTTCTAAATAGCCTCTTAGAATTCGCCGGAGATACGGAAAGGAAAAGTCTAAGGCTCTGGTGGAATCTTTGAGCGTGACTACCGTGATGTAGTAGTCGTTCAGAATCTTATCCCGTTGCGCTGTCCAAACATCCACCAACGATTCATCTTCAACTTGTGCAGACTTAATATTGCCTTTTTGATGAATTTTTGCTGTGGATTTTGTTTTTCCCAGTAACAGACATTCCACCACCTTAGAAAAGTCTGTGGTATTCAGTTGCTCAAAGAAAGTGGCAACATAAAGCACTGCACATTCAAGGGTTTTTTCGTCTTGGAATGCCGCTTTTATTTTCTCGATTTCTTCTTCAAGATATTGTGTGTAACCTTGTTCTGAGGATTGTTGTCTTTGATTTCTTCGAGTGATTTCTTTTATAAGCGCGTTTTCCCCAATGAGGGCTTTGATATGTTCATAGAAATCAGTTTCATTATCCTCCCAGAGGCCGTTATTTCGTTGCTGTCTCAGTTCTTCAATCAATTCCTTGGCTTTTTGTTCATCACGAATATGATGTCTTAGCAAGGGTTGAAGGTAATCTATATCTATCAGTTTAAATGAGGAATCCTCATTATGCCGCTCACTTATCAAACGCTCTCTTAAGCGAGTGGAATTGATAAGACAAACTATCAATCTATTGAGCTCACGGAGCCTTTCTTCTATTTCTTTTGCGCTTAGAAGGCCTGAGAGTAGAGAACCATAAAAATTGATATTGTCTACGTCACTCGGCTGGGTGACAATAAGGGTGTCCCTTCCTTGTTTTTTATTGCCAAAGGCGTAGGGTTCCATCAACAGTTCGAGAGATAAATCATCACGATCTTTGTTCTTAATATCATCGGTTCGCAAGACACGTTTTTCTAACACGCTGAAATTATTGTGATACGCAAGAGAGTAAGCCGCCGATTGGGCAACATACTCGTCTAAGCAACTTAAAACAATCAACCGATTGGCCTGTAATTGTTGACTATATTGGTCTACTTCTTCTTGAGCAAGTTTGGGTAATTGATGTTCATAGGGCCGTAAAGGGTCTGTTGGATCATCAAAATAGTCATAACCTGTGCCGTCTTTCTGATCCAAATTGAATATATTGACACTATTAGGGCCTCCTTCATTGTAATTTGAACCTTCTTGTGCTTCAGGGGACTTTTTGTCTTCGGGTTGAGGCTGTTGCTCTTGGAACTTGTTGTCTTCCGGTTGAAGCGATTGCTCAGGGAACTTGTTGTCCTCCGGTTGATTTTCGTTGCCGCTTGTTTTGGTGGCTTGCTCAGTCACTTCTGTGTTGTGGTATTCATCTTTGTCTTCGTCGCTCATATCTAAACTCCTAGCCGAGTTGTTTATAAAAATATTGCGGACAACCCCCCTATTTAACCAAACATCGGAGGTTTTTTAATCACAAAAAATTTCTGGTGTGTCCCAGTTGTCTTTTTAGAAGTTTTTATCAATAGGGCCATCAATAAAATCAACTGTTCAGGCAAAAGTTTCGCGGAGCGAAACTTTTGCCTGAACATCAATTCGCCAACCTAGCCCTAAAAAATGAAGAATAAAGAATGAACAGATAGGGCCATCAATTCGCCAACCTGGCCCTCAAAAAATGGAAAATGAAGAATGAAGAATGAACAAAGATTTATTAAAAATTTTCATTTTTCATTGATTTTATGGTAAGCCATTAACATAAGCTTACCAAATCAATTTGAAAACATGGCCCCCAAAAGAAACCTTACCAATTGATCTGCAAGACAACTCTTTCGTTGAAAGGATAAGTAGGACACCCTAAATTTCAAGGCTACAATTCTCTTGCCAGCCTAAATCCCAAAAATTTCAAAGCACTATCAGGTGAAGTATAACTACGACTCGCAGAACGGACACCTGATTTATCCTGTTTATATGAGCCGCCACGGATAACTCGTGTGCTGGTATCCCCTATCCAAGCCGCGCCTTCTGGTGGCGCACCGTGATAGGATTTGTGCCAAGTATCCTGTGTCCATTCCCAAATATTACCATGCAATTCATAGAGTCCCCACCTATTTACCGGTAAACGTCCAACGGACACCGGCCCCGTTGTTTTGTAATTCACCTGTTGCTGGCTGACTTTGTGACCAAAATAGTAGGGGGTTAATGTACCAGCACGAGCGGCATATTCCCACTC
>QNER01000436.1 GCA_003646175.1 Candidatus Parabeggiatoa sp. nov. 1 | reverse complement strand
TCAACCTCAAACTTATGGTTTAGCAGCCCCGGTGGTACACTTGCTTACACAACTCACTAACACAGGAGAATTGTTACTATGACTCGCATGGTTAATTGCGTCAAATTGGGCAGAGAGGCAGAAGGCTTAAAACTCCCGCCTTATCCCGGTGAATTGGGCAAAAAAATTTTTCAACAGGTTTCTAAAGAAGCGTGGGATATGTGGATGAAACAACAAACCATGTTGATTAACGAATACCGTTTGTCACCCGCTGAACCAAGGACACGAACAATGATTGCAGAGGAAATGGAAAAATTCTTTTTTGGAGAAGGTTCAACACTACCTGCTGATTACGTTCCACCTACTTAAAATTCCAAGAAATCCGCTTTTTTGGACTTGACGGGCGCATTCCCAAAAAAAGGTCATTTATCCAAACTAAAGTTTGGACTCCTCTTTCCAAACTTTAGTTTGGACTTCTCTTTCCAAATTGAAGTTTAGACTCCGAATCAACTGAGGTTTTTGGAGTCCAAACTTTAGTTTGGATGTCACCTCGTTCAATGTGAGGCAAAGGCTGTGCTATTTGGCAGCTGAGCCTTACCAAACGTTAATTTAACCGCGCAAGTTGCTTTATCTTCTCATAAAAACTTCAGTACCCTCTTTGACGCGATCAAATAAATCAATGACATCGCTGTTGTACATTCTGACGCAGCCATGCGAAGCAGGTTGACCAATTTTATATTCTTCGGCGGTGCCATGAATATAAATATAACGTTGGTAGGAATCTATTCTGCGTCCAGAATTTTTACCCGGTTCTAAGCCTTTTAACCACATAATGCGTGAAGTGACTAAATCGCCCACGCCAGCGGCATTCATTTCAGCAATTCGTCCCATCGGTTGACGTGCTTTAAAAATCATCCCTTCTGGCGCATCGTCACCGATTTTATTTTTAATATAATGCCGCCCTAGCGGGGTTTTATTACTACCCGCCCGATTGCCAATGCCATATTTAGAGGTTGAGACAGGATAAGACTTTACCATGTTATCCGCCACGGCTTGATTGCTTTCATAAAGGTAAAGCATTTGATCTGAAATATCGACCACAATGGTTGCCTTCTCAAGTAACACTGGGAAATCCCAGTTATCTTCATCAATATAGGGTGCAGCTTCATTAACGTGCGGTGTTGCGTTGGCGTTCATGTTTTCGTTGTCAGCGGAATGAAACGATGCCAGTGGTGGAGGTGTTGGGTGATTGTTTTTAGGGACAATCTGCCATGTTTGTTGGGTTTTCAATGGCACCGGGGGTTCAACCGGTTTGTTAGGCTCGGTGCTTTCCGATGGCGTACATTGTACCAAGCTGAGAAATATCATGGGCATCATTGACAGAAAACTCAGCTTCATAAAAAAATCGCTCTGATTGAGAAGTTTTCTAGGTTTTAATTTTAAGGACATCTTGTTGTCATTCTCCTTATAAAGTGAAGTGCAATAACGACAGGGATTGTATATAAGAAGGGATTTATAAAAAAATATTTCCCATTTACTTTCAACGGATGCTATCCCTTTGAGGGATAGCATCCGTTTTTGTTACAATCCTTTATTATATATAATTCTTATATAGCGTTTCCCGATTGCATGAGATACAAAAATAGGTAAACTTTTTTTAAAGGTTTTAAAGCACCGAAGGTGCGAAATTAATATAGCCAAGGGCAACGCCCCTGGAACTCATTTTACGCAATCGGGAAATGCTATAGTTATTAACTATCAACGGATGCTATCCCTTTGAGGGAGAGTATCCGTTTTTGTTACAATCCTTTATTATATATAATCCTTATAGTTATTATTATTTCCCTTTACGGTGTATGCTGGTTGATACGTCTTTGCACACTGGCTAAGGTGCGTATCCACGGCTGAGTGTTTTGCTGTAACTCAGTAGGCAAGGTTTCCAGCGCGATAAGTGCTTGATTGTGATTAGGATAAATACCGTAAAGTAACACATACCAATCTTTCTGGTGAAAAGTCGTTTTAAACATGGCAAATTTATGGCGGTTATGTTGGGCAATAAACTGTTCTATGGTTAAGCTATCGTGGACACCAATAATTTGCAACGTATAAGCATTGGGGTTTTGACGACGTAACCAGTCTTCTCTTTTTACCTCAATTTGATTTTGCATCGAGTCGATTGAAGCTGCAACCCCAGCCTGAACATCGGTTAGCGTCGGCGTGGTTGCAGAAGGTACAGTGACTTCAGTATCATGCGCCCGTTGCGTGGTGGGTAGTTGATCATATAAGGCGGGTGACAACGATTCTGAAGTTGGCTCTTTGGGTAAGTTTGGAGATTTCCAAATCCACAAAGCAATGCCGAGTAATACTAACACGATTGGTAAACCCCACAACAATTTAGAATAAGAGAGTGAAGGGGGCAATGTTAATTCATGTCGTTGTTCAGCAAATTGGCGCAACACCTGTTGGGCATAGCGGTTGATTTCCCCCGGAATGCCTTCTGATTCTCTATAAATTTTTTTAATGATATCATTGCTAAACGGGTGAATAGTACTGTATTTGCTGTTTTGTAAGCGAAACAGAAGATAGTCTCGGACTTGTTCCCCAGAAAAAGGCGGAATATCAAGTGTATGAGTCATGTTTTTTTGCACAATCTCAAATTCAGGCGTCGCTAAAATGCTGGTAATTTGCGGTTCGCAAAACAAAATAACTCGCATACGTGTGAGCGGTTCGCCCTGCATAGCTAATTCAATGATATATTTTAAGGTAGCCAAAGGCAACTTATGGGCATCGTCAACAAAGAGTACTGGCAGTTGTTCGTTATAACGAGTTGCAGTAATGTGGTTGCGTAAACTGTCTTGCAATACATGAAGGGGTTTGCCATCTTGACGAACATTAAACGCAGCCAATATCGCTGAGATAAACGCCTCTGGGGACAACGCCGGACTGCTAGTAAGGGTATATATCCACCACTGTTTATACTCTTTTTCAGCCGTTTTATTTAATTGATTTAACAAAGCGGTTTTACCACACTCGGTTTCAGCCAAGATTAACAACAGTTGCTCACTGTTTTGTATCAAATGGCAAATCAAATGAAATCGTTGGTTTAATTCGGGTGTAAAATAATATTGATATGATGTAAAGCCCAACGGTTCATCTGTGCGGGAAGCAAACAGTTTTAAATTAGGCATAGCATTTAATCGTTATTTGAGGAACGTGCAAAACGGGTAATGGGTAATGGGTAATGAGATTGTGAGGTAATAGGTAGGAAATCATGGCTTTTTCATATCTATTGAATGCTGTCAAAGTGTGGGTTTTTGGATAAACCTCCGAGGTGTGGTAAACATCGGAGGTTTTTAAAATATAGTACACGATCGCGCAAGGAACCAGACCATCTCAGCCAACGGCTAAAGCCGTTGTCTAAAAGCTCAAGTACCCTAAAGGGCACTAAGAGGGTTAGTCGGCTTTAGCCTGTTTCGCTTTCAGACAACTGCTGTAACAAAAAATTTTTGGCGCGAAAAGCTGTTGGCTGTTGGCTGGGTGGTCCGAAGATTTCCGCTATCCTGCACTAGCACAACGGATTTGGGGTATAAACTGATTTTCATTATCAAAGCTGGGGGCGGTGTTTAGCCATGATGATTTATTTATCAAATATTTTCTCAAGACATTGAGCCACATCCTAACCAAAAATCAATCTGTTAAATCTCAATCCGTTAAATCTCAATCCGTTAAATCCGGAAAGAAGTTGTACTTCATTTGCAAAACTGGTTTGTGAGGCTTGTGAGGTAATAGAGTTATGAAGCTTGTGAAGTAATAATAAATCATGGTTTTTCATAATGAACCACTTGAATTTTGTCGCAGGTTTCGTTCCTAGCCCATTACCCACTACCTATTACCCATTTACCAGCGTTTGCATCAACAATTTTGGGTCATATTGATCGGTAATAACAGCATTACCAATATCTTGTAATAAGACTAAACGAATTTTACCCGCAAGGACTTTTTTATCTACCTGCATCAATTTCAACATTTGCTCAGCCTTCAACTCTTTAGGAATCTGAGTTGGCAAAGCCATTTTTTCTATCAGTGCCGTGATGCGTGACACATCAGCATCGCTAATCCAACCCAATCGCGCTGACATTTGTGCAGCTAAACACATACCAATCGCTACCGCTTCGCCGTGCAAAATGCGCCCATAACCAAACCCCGTTTCAATCGCATGTCCAAAAGTGTGCCCTAAATTAAGCAGAGCCCGTCGTCCGCTTTCACGCTCATCTTCAGCCACAATTTTGGCCTTGTCCTGACATGAACGGGCAATCGCAAAGCTTAATGCCTGCGACTCGCGGGCTAACAAAGCATCGGCGTTATTTTCTAACCAGTCAAAAAATTCTAAGTCATTGATGAGTCCGTATTTAATCACCTCAGCGAGGCCGGCACTGAGTTGTCTATCATCTAAGGTTTGCAAAGTATCTATATCTATCACCACACACTGGGGTTGATGAAACGCGCCTATCATATTTTTACCCAGCGTGTGATTAACCCCGGTTTTGCCACCGACAGAAGAATCAACTTGAGCCAGCAAAGTGGTTGGTATTTGAATAAACGGTACCCCGCGTTGATAACAAGCAGCGGCAAAACCCGTCATGTCGCCTACCACCCCACCGCCTAATGCCACTAACGTGGTTTGACGATTAAAATGCTGGCTGAGTAAAGCGTCAAAAATTTTGTTGAGTTCCTCCAGATTTTTGTATTCCTCGCCATCGATCAAAATCACTGAGGCCGTCTGAAATTCACGAAACATAGTCAGTGTTTTTTCCAGATACCATTTTTCCACCGTTTCATTACTCACCACCAGCACTTGCTGGCCTTTGACATGCCGAGCGACTAAGCTCGCTTGCCCCAACAAAGCTTGTCCTATATAAATAGGATAACTACGCGCACCTAAATCAACTTTTAATGTTTTCATGTTTTCCTATCGCGGTTTTTACGAATTTTGCGGACTTCGCGGCTCTTATTAATGATGAATGATGAATGATGAATGATTAATGGTTACATCTGAAGTTTGTGGGTTTCAAAACGACAGTGATAAGGTTTGACTTTTAAGGCATCATAAAAAGATTCAACATTCAACATTCAACATTCAACATTCACCATTAAATGAGAAATTTTAAAATCCAGAACACCTATGATAACCAGTGCTATTGTTTTAGTGATACTATCGCAAAAAAAAGCGATAGCATCACGATTTTTACACTTTTCAAGCAGGTAGAGCTTCGTTGCCCGCACCAAAGTAAGTCACTGTTTATTAATCATTATTCAATGAAGAATTCGCATTGTAAGTGGGTGATAATGGCTTTGAGTACTTGACGTATGTTCCGCTGTCCGGTTTCTATTGTGGCATCTGCGACAGCCGTGTACAACGGATGCCGTTCATTGAGAATCGTTTCCAACCGTTCCCGGGGATTTTCCGTTTGCAACAAAGGGCGATTGTTGTTTTGAGCCGTGCGTTCCAGTAACTCATCCACCGACGCATGTAAATAAATCACATAGCCACGATTTTGTAAATGCTTGCGATTATTGATATCTAAGACGACACCGCCCCCAGTAGAAAGAATGACATCGTGATGTGTTGTCAAATCCGCAATAGCCGCTCGCTCACGCTGGCGAAAACCCGCCTCGCCTTCATGCTCAAAAATCAACGGAATTGAAACGCCTGCGCGTTTTTCAATTTCTTGATCACTGTCTATAAAAGTCATATATAATGCTTTGCCTAAAAGATGGCCAATCGTGGTTTTGCCCACGCCCATTGGGCCGATCAAAAAAATATTCGTTAACATAGTCATCGTGACAGGGTCATTGGTTAATCGATAATTATAGTAAAAGTATAACGGATTTGCTTCCGTAAACGGATTTTTTATGTCTCATTGGGGGGGGTGTCATAACTTCGCACACAAGTGGGGCAAGGTGGCGAACCCCGCCTGCAACGTTTCATTGTCACAACAACCAAATCAAAATGTTTGGGAACCGGTTGCAAATCTGTTATAGCTTCGCAGCCAAAATAATAGCCAACCCCTGGGGTGATTTTTGTGCACAAAAAACGTTAGCCACGAATTGTGTTCGCTATAGAAGTTTTTCTAGAAAAACGGATAAAGCGAATTGTGAAGTATTATTCGTTAATGAAGACAGGGTTATTTAAGTGACTCTTTTTATAGATTTTTTTCAATGCTTCATTTCAACATGTAAAGTTTTTGAACCAAAATCACCTGAATTTCACCACCCCTGCCATTGCATAATGGTTGAAGGTAAATATTTAGGTATTCTTTCGATGCCGAACATGTTATGGATCGAAGCAAAATAGGTACAGTGCCCTTTAGGGTACTTTAGCTTTTAGACAACTGCTTTAGCTGTTGGCGGAAGTTATTTTTTAGCCGATCCTATTTCATTTTCATCTTTTTCAAGTGTTCCGTATAGTCATTGAAAAGTCAAAAGTCAAAAGTCAAAAGTCAAAATTCACACACGTCCAAACGCTCTTTGCACGTCGATGTGTGGCGTGGCGGTGCTTGTGTGTTAATGATTTTCTATCATTTTTGCTATGATCTCAACTATTTACAGATTGTTGCCTTTGATTTTTATCATCACCCGTTTTGGCTAGGTTTGCGTACCCTAATTATTAGCCTATTTTTAGGGATTGTCGGCATCAGCTTGCACTTGGCAACAGCCAATGGACTACGAGTACAAGCC
>QNER01000435.1 GCA_003646175.1 Candidatus Parabeggiatoa sp. nov. 1 | reverse complement strand
AGTATCCGTCTTTGATTGGTGAAATCACGTAACGGATGCTATCCCTTGCCGGGATAGTATCCGGTTTTGATTGGTGAAATCACGTAACGGATGCTATCCCTTGCCGGGATAGTATCCGTTTTTGATTGGTGAAATCACGTAACGGATGCTATCCCTTGCCGGGATAGTATCCGTCTTTGATTGGTGAAATTATTTATCTGAACATCTACTATGGATCAAACCCAACAAGCCCTTCTTGAAACATACTTGGCAGACGAAACCAAATTATACCAAGACTTGTTTCAAGGGCTTAACCCACAAACAGGTGATTCAAGCACCATTCAATTTGCCAGTTTGCCTTCAATAGCAGCCATTAAACTGCGATTTCAAAAATGGTTTGAAGCCAATCAAGACTGGTTACAGCAAAAAATTTGTGTCGAGTGGGGATACTCGCGCAAAAAAAATGGCTTTCAAACGACAGAAATGTTAGTCGTCGCCCTGACTGCGGATGGTTTAACGGCCGCATTACCCATTATTCCCACCGCAACCCTGGCTGCGATGATTATATTAGTGGGTGAACATTATCTTGATAATCTTTGCGCCGAGTGTGCCAAGGAGTAATGGCTATGACGGATGAGGCACTGAAAAAGCGTATTCATAGCGAGATGGCTAACGCCACCGTTAAAATCTTGGTGGCGGATGAATTTCAGGGCACTGGTTTTTTCATCACGCCGGATGGATATGCGTTAACCGCTTATCATTGTATCGGGGCCTATCCGCCTGATATTATTATCGAAACCCGCTTTGGCGATAGATTTAATGCGGAACTGTCTTACGCTAAGTCTTTGAAACACAATGATTATGATATTGCCGTGTTAAAGGTTAACCATAACGCGGCTCATTGTGTACCCTTGGGGACGATTTCAAACCGGCATGTCACTGATGAGATTGTCGCGATAGGATATCCGGCGGGGGATAAACCTGAACATAAAGACATTGGCTACTTTTTTAGCAACAGCTCCCAGATCCGCTCAGATAAAAAAATCCAAATTCCTGATGCGATTAAAGGCCGCGGGCAAAGTGGGGGCCCGGTATATCATTACGCAACCCAGCGTGTTATTGGACTGGTGTTGGCAGGCTATAAATTTGACGTATTGATGGATACCGGATTGGCGGTGCGATTTGATGCGTTGTTTGAAAAATGGCCTGAACTCGAAATTATGAATAATCAAGTGGCTCAATCTTGGGATAAACGCTTGGCGCAAGATGATGACAGTGACAATCCAACCACAAGTCACGAAAATCCAACCATAAGCAACAACCCTGTAACAGAAAAGGTACTTTCTCGCGCGTTTTTTAATCATCATCCCCAACAAAAACGCCAACTGATTAATGCGTTGCTGGATTGTCCAAGTATGAAGGATAACCAATTACGCAATACCGTACTCCAAGAGTTGCGCCCCGAAATCTCCGAAAACATGCCTAGCCGGTCCCAAAGCAAACATCATATTGTTAAAATTGTGGATACCTGTTTAAACTTTTCGGGTGGTTTAGCAGAATTAATTGATACCATCCGTTTTTTTGATGAAAATACTCAGCAAATGCAAGCACTTGATGCGTTGATTCGACAGTTATAAATGGCAGGAACGTCCAAGATAAATCTTGGACTCCTAGAAAATAGAAATACTGAAAGAGGAAATGATGAAAATTTTAAATACCGCTTATTTCTGGATTTGTTGCTTTACTGTCATTTTTCTTAGCGCCCTAGATTTTTGGTCATGGGAACCAGAAACTTCCTTTTCATTTCTGTATCTGCCTACATGGGTGTTCTATTTTTTGGGATTGCAAGTTCTTCTGTCACTTGCTATCCATGTTTTTTCTCGCACTTTCTGGAAAACGCCTTCTTAAAGGAGACAACTGACGATGACAATGGAACTCATCATTCCGTATATTTTTATCGCTGCCTATTTGTTAGGTACACTTTGGGTAGGCGTTATCGGTTATCAAAGGCAAAAAAATACGCCTGACGATTATTTCCTAGCCGACCGAAAAATCGGGCCGGTTGTTCTTTTTTTCACTCTAATTGCCACCAACTTCAGTGCCTTCACTTTTCTGGGATTTTCGGGATCAGGTTATCGCGTTGGTATGAGTTATTATCCAATGATGGGCTTTGGTACGGCACTTGTTGCCCTAACATTTTACCTGATTGGCCGTAAAGTCTGGATATTGGGCAAAGAAAAGGGGTTTATTACACCGTCCGAATTGATTGAGGAACGCTTGGGGAGCAAAACGCTCAAGTTACTATTTATGGCGGTTATGGTGATTTTTACCATACCTTATTTAACCTTACAACCTATCGGTGCGGGTTATATTATAGAAATTCTGACTCATGGACAAATTCCGTACTTTGTAGGTGCTTTGGTATTGACATGTTTTATTGTTCTGTATGTGTTTTTGGGAGGCATGAGAAGTGTCGCGTTCACAGATGTCTTGCAAGGCGTTTTAATGTTTGTGTTGATTATCATAGCAGTGGTAGCAATCGCTGACAGTCTAGGGGGATTTTCTGAAGCAAACCGCACTGTTTACGAAATGAAACCCGAATTGTTCGAAAGACAAGGTGTCGGAAACTTCTTTACGCCGGAAAAATGGTTTAGCTATATCATTCTCTGGAGCCTCTGTGTGCCAATGTTTCCGCAAATGTTCATGCGGTTTTATACACCAAAAACGCCCCATTCCCTAAAAGTGTCTGCCACTTTGTATCCCCTTGTCACCGCAATCATGTTTATTTCCCCGGTACTCATTGGCGTATGGGGGCATATTGCATTTCCTGATTTGGCGGGAAAAGCGGCCGACCGAATTTTTCCGATGATGCTTGCCGAATATACGTCCATTATGTTAGCTTCTTTAGTCATGGTGGGTGCCCTAGCGGCACTGATGTCAACGCTTGATTCACAATTGTTGGCACTGAGTTCGATGTTAACGCGGGATATTTACACCTCTCATTTTCGCCAAAAGGCTTCTCTTAAGGAACAAACGATTGTCGGCCGAGTACTCATCATTATCTTGGCAATTATTGGTTTAATTCTTGCTTATAATCCACCTGCGACTCTTATGACGATAGCCACTCAAACTTTTACCGGGTTAGCGGTACTCTTCCCGACGACGATTGCCGCATTATACGGTAAAAATATCCACCCGCTGAGTTGCATTATGTCAATTGTGGTTGGTGAAGGTATGCTCATCGGTTTTCTATTGGAAGTCATTCCTATAAGTTGGGCCTTTGGTTTTCTGCCAGTTATTCCAATTGTGGTTGTTTCTACATTGATTATTGTCATTGGTACCCTGTTCAGGGGAAAAGAGAAAGGAGAAAGGGGAAATGTATAAATATCAACGCTCATCTTGGAAAGTAGGTAATATTTAAGTTTGGTAGGCATATAAACCATAACGGATAGCATCCCTTCGAGGGATACTATCCGTGAAGTTAACCCTACATGGCTGGGATGGTGGCGGTGCCATAAAAATATGAACAAAAAACAGTCACTTATGATGAAATTCTTCATATAATACGGAGGAATGGAGGCGAACCTTGCACGAGAAGGCAGCGTGATTATTGAAATGTGACATTGTCGATATAATAAAGCTCCAAAAATCAATAGACAAATCAAACCCATAGAGTCAGATAAAAAGTAGAGCATCAGTAACTTGACAATGTCACATTTCTTTTCTTCGTTCTAGGTTCATTTTCATTTGCATAATTACTCGTGCAAGTGAATCTGGAACGAAAGCCAAATCCAGCAGGAGCAGGTTTGCAACCGGCGAACTAACGTTTATAAGAAGCTAGCCGTGGCACTCGTCACAAGTTGCCATACCATTGAAATGTTATGAAACATTGCGGGCGGTTTGCAAACCCCGCCTAGCATGAAAAGGTGATAAATAATGTTTATAGACGAATTGATGTTAGCTCGCGCCTTGCATGTGTTGGGCGTGGTTATGTGGATTGGTGGTGTGTCGATGGTAACAACCGTGCTTTTGCCGGCTGTCAATGAGTTCAGTCAAACCGCGGATAAGGTGACGTTTTTTGAACGGATTGAAAAGCGTTTTGCTTGGCAAGCGAGGATAACAACTTTGGTAACAGGACTCAGTGGCTTTTATATGCTGTTTGTTATGGATGCTTGGTGGCGTTACACGCAAATCACGTATTGGTGGATACACTTGATGACGATAATATGGGTTATTTTTACGCTGATGTTATTTGTGTTAGAGCCACTCGTGCTACATCGCTGGTTTTTGGAAAAAGCACAAAACCATCCAGACAAAACGTTTGCCCTGATTCAACGTATGCACTGGATATTGTTGAGTATAAGTTTAATCGCCGTTATCGGTGCCGTGGTGGGCAGTCATGGTGGACGGTTTTTCTAAAACCAGAACTGGACACGCAATGCAGATGTAAGTAATGAATCATAAAATTTTCGGGTATTTTGCCGAAATCGAAAGGGCAACCATAAAGGATTGCCCCGACTAAGCACCGGCGTAGGGCAATCCGTAGCGTAAGCCCTTCTGAGTCAAAATACCTGTTTATTTGTGCTTCGGTACTTATATGATTATTAAAAGCGGGAGCCGGTTTGTAACAGGCTCCCTAACGTTTTTCAAAAGTAGTCGTAGCACTCGTCACGGGTTGCCATACCATTGAAATGTTATGAAACGTTGCGGGCGGGGTTGCAAACTCTGCCTGGCATGGAGAAATCCGAGAATTCACATTCAACCCCTTTGGGGTTGAGGCCTTTTTGAGATTAGTTTTCTCCAGGTTTCCTTAAGGCTATTCACATTCAATATCGAAGGGTTGGCGTGTTGAATCGATATCAACAAAATCCGTTAGAATCAGGATTTTTCCCTAGTACTTTGTCAATGTTTTATTGACGGGTAAATAGGAGTCCGCCATATTTATCTAGGAGTCCAAGATTTATCTTGGAACCTGCCAAACTAAAGTTTGGACTCCTATTTCGGCAGGTTTAGCATCACCGATAAACGAGTGAGTTTTATTTCCCATTATCAATACGCTTGATAGAGTCAAGATGAGGACAAGGCGCGTAAAATAATTCGTATCCGGTTGCGCCTTCAACAGAAGTCCATGATGCGGTAACCTCTAAGCCGTTTCTCGATAGAACCAGTGAGGGTGGCATAGGGGTAGGGTGTTAAATTTGAGCTCAATTGGATTTGATTGTAGGGTGGGTAAGCGGGCGCTCTGTTCTAAAAAAATACGACTATCTAAAAGCCCGCTTGCCCACCATCTATGCCCCATATTTAACACCCCAGCGTAGGGGGTAAAGAATAAACCGCATGAGTGGTTGCTCAACAGAAAGTAAAAAACCGGGTTCTGCTCATTAAAGATGTGTTTGTCATTTTTTTCGTACCTCCTAAAAAGTCGTGTCCATTCAGAAATGACTATGTACAGGACAAAAAAGTGTTCAAGCCGTGATGCTATCGCTTTTTTTGTGGCGTATGTATCACTAAAACAATAGTACTGGTTATTGCAATGATATTTTTGACTGATTAGAGTTGTCCTAAAATAAATAAGAGTTGGTAAATTTAACTATTTGTTTTTATTAGTGCAAAAGTTATATTAGAGCAAGAAAAGCGATAGCATCACGAAATAAATACTTTATCATTTGTTTGGTAGTGGTGCATAAAGGTGATGGAGTCGGCCAATTTTAGTTTGGCAGGGTTTACCAAACTAAAGTTGGCCGACTCCTAAAAATAGGAATGTGACCTCAATTTGAGGTCACGTTTTTTTGTAGGGGTCCAGGCCGTTTGGTGGGCAACCAAAAGACGTTGCCCACCCTACATTATCTATCACTATTTATATCACAATTATCCTAATATATCATATCAGGATTTAAACGGTGATTTTTTTTCACGACGGTAGTTTGTCTTGGATTGTTGAAAGGTTTAGGAAATTTTATTGAGTACTTGTATTAATTGATTTATTTTTGTATTATGACACCGTTTTTTAGGCTATTGCCTAACTTTGCACGACACCCAACGCAATAACGGCACGGGTAATATTTAATCTCACTAAATCTCAGTATCGCAGGCGCATGGTTTAGAAAAGATAGTTTGCACCTGCACAAATTGCGCTTTGAAAATTGATGTGATGAATCTTCGCAACCATACTGGTATTTAGCGGCATTGTCCCTAAGCCCTACACAAGAGGTATTTCTGAATGATGATGAGAAAACTCAAGATGATTTTGCTAAGTTTATTTTGTTTCTCACTGGTATTTTGTGATAGCGAAATCTCTGAACTAACTGCCACGGTTTCTTCAACGGAAACCAACGAAACGGAAATCAACCCGGTTGATGCGACATCTTCAAAGAAGAACAATGGCCTTGAGAACCACACTCTCTCCCCAGAAACAACGGTTTCAAGCGGGGTTAATGCTGATGAAAAAGGCTCTGAACCAACAGTCACGGTTTCTTCAACGGAAACCAACGAAACGGAAATCAACCCGGTTGGTGCCACTTCTTTAAAGAAGAATAATGCCCTTGAGAACAACAATTTCTCCCCAGAGACAACGGTTTCAAGCGGGGTTAATGCTGATGAAAAAGGCTATGAACCAACGGCCACTGTTTCTTCAACGGAAACCAACGAAACGGAAATCAACCCGGTTGATGCGACTTCTTTAAAGAATAATGCCGTTGAGAACCACACTCTCTCCCCAGAGACAACGGTTTCAAGCGGGGTTAATGCT
>QNER01000434.1 GCA_003646175.1 Candidatus Parabeggiatoa sp. nov. 1 | reverse complement strand
TATGTTTGTCATTCATTGATTGATTTTTGAGTTCGGCATGACTTTGTAGAGATGAGCCAAGAATCTTGGTTTGCGTAACATCAGTAAATTAAGTAAGTTCCCAATTCCCAATTCCCAATTCCCCGTTCCCAAATATTTTGGTGTTTTGCAAATCGTTCCAAAACCTAAAAACTAATGATAACTTGTTGTATATCAATACTTTATTTTTATAACGCTACATTTTCCTCTCATTTTGGAGTCAAAAAAGTACCTTCAAGTCGAAAAGTTTTTCACAAAATCTGCTTTTAAACCGTCTGGTTATATTAGGGGGATAATTATTTAAAAAAAAGGGATTGCTTTTTCAAAGTTGGGGTGTCTAATACCCATCATTAAATAGCTTAATAGTAGATATTTAAGTCTTAAGCGTTTTGTAATTGATTGATATTAAAGTAAAATAGCGTTAAACCTCATCGTGCTTGCTGGTTTTTTGTTTGCTTATTATTTTAACGCGTTTGGATAATTAATTTCTGGCGTAAGGACTTTGGAAAAGGATGGGTAGGGTTAAGTTACACCGGCTCAATTAGCACTTTGAATTTGGGGTTTAAACGGATTTTTATATTCAAAGTGACAATTATTTAACCATAATAATTTATTTTAATGCCAAACCTATTACTAATATCTTAACCAAAAACCCAGTGTTTGAACCGGATTTATGGGATTCAAAGATTAATACTGAAAGTACAACTTCTTTATGGAATAAATCTAAATCTAGTTTGATCGATAAATAATTTAAGAATGAAACCTTCAAAGTTTTGGAAACTTTGAAGGTTTTGCCTAATAGCAAACTTTTTGCCATTCCCAAACCCTGAAAAAATTGGCGAGATTGGCGAAAATCTAAAAATGGGTTAGGTTTATTCGTTAATTTCGCTCATTCAAAGTACTACTGTTAATCCGTCAAGAATGTTTAATCCGGTTTCAAATTGACTTTCAGAAAAAGGAGGGCACTACACGACAACTATCTAATAACTTTGGGCGCAAGGGTTTAAGCGGATTTTGAGATTTTAATGCCAAACCTATTGCTAATACCTTAACCAACAACCCAGTGTTTGAACCGGATTTATGAGATTCAAAGATTAATACTGAAAGTACAACTTCTTTATGGAATAAATCGAAATCTAGTTTGATCGATAAATAATTTAAGAATGAAACCTTCAAAGTTTTGGAAACTTTGAAGGTTTTGCCTAATAGCCAACTTTTTGCCATTCCCAAACCCTGAAAAGATGGGCGAGATTGGCGAAAATCTAAAAATGGGTTAGGTTTATTCGTTAATTTCGCTCATTCAAAGTACTACTGTTAATCCGTCAAGAATGTTTAATCCGGTTCAAAATTGACTTTCACAAAAAGGAGGGCACTACACGACAATTATCTAATACTTAGAATTTTTGCTATTCTGAAATACCAAACGGCCGCTCAATTGATATGAATAAAAAATTCGTTATTCTGAAATAAAAAACGGCCATTCAATTAACACGAATGAAGGATGTACTAAAACATGCGAAAAACACCATTGGGCTCAGCAACATTGTTGGGCCTTATCTTGCTATTGAGCCCGATTTCCCAGGCCATCGCCTCGCCGGCACCGGCGAAATGCGACACCGTTTACGCGGTGCATGATCAGGGGGTTGAGGACTCCCAATTTTTCCGCTATCGTTTGACGGCGCAAACCCTTGAAATTCTGGGCGTTCTGCATCAAAACGCGGACATTGAAGGCCTCGCGGTTCATCCGGACACGCATCTGCTTTACGCGAGTTCGGGTCAACCCAATGCGAAGCTTTATACCGTTGACGCTCAAACCGGGGATTTGGCCCTGGTGGGCGAGATTGGTTTTGATGATGTGGTCGGTTTGGCTTTTCGCCCGGATGGCAGTTTATGGGGGTGGTCCAAACAAGGCTTACTCGAAATCGATGTCAATACCGGGGCGGGCACGCTTGTGTTAGCTGGGGATTACCCGATTTATGCACTGACGTGGAATAAATCAGGCACAGCCCTTTATGGGACTGCCAAGGATACGCCTGACAACAGCACACTGTGGGTTTGGACCGACGGCAATGACCAGTGGGAAATTGCGTGTTCCAATTTGCCGAAAAAAGTTGAAGGCCTTGAAACTATGCCGGATGGTTTATTTATTTATGGTTTCCATAACGATAACCAATTGGCGATTCATAGCTTTGATGTCAGTGCCTGCCAGACGATTACCGATGGCCGCATCGACACGCCTTATAATGATATCGAAGGCATTGCGTGGCCGGATCGGGTTTGTTCTCCCCCGACTAATTTAGAGGCCTTACGTGCTTACCTTGAAAACCTTGATGGGGCAGAAAATGTTGACATTCAACCCGATGGCGCGATTTCTGTCACGTTAAATGGGGAAATCCATCAAAGTCAATTAGTTGAACCCGTTATCCCCGGTACACCGCCGGCCGAAGGTCAACTGATAATGACCCCCATTTCAGATCGAAATGGTGATGGGATTAACGACTTTGAAATTGTTTACCCAAGTGGTGACCGGCAAATTCTTTACTATTTTGGGGTTATTGAAGAACCCCCGCCGCAGGATCCACCAGAAGATCCGCCACCGGAAGATCCACCGGAAGATCCACCGGAAGACCCACCACCCCAAGAGCCACCAAAAGAGTGTCAAAATTTAGTGGTGCCCCCCATCGATCCGACGGTGATTAGCATTCCCGCTTTAGTCACCCAATTTCTCTACACCGGGGACAATCCTATCCAAACTGGCGTGGCACCGGGCACGATTGACTTGGAACGTGCAGCGACTGTGCGCGGTGTGGTGACAACCCGTGACGGCGAACCGCTACCCAATGTGACCATCACCATCAAAGATCATCGGGAATATGGTCAAATGTTCACGACTTGTGACGGTGCATTCAACATGGCGGTTAACGGTGGTGCGACTTTAACCATCAACTATCAAAAAGCCGGTTATTTACCGCTGCAACGCCAATTCAAAACCGCATGGCAAGAGTACGCTTTGATTGATGATGTGGTGATGATTGCGCTTTCGCCGCAGGTGACCCCCATTGACTTAAATGCCAATGTGCCGATGCAGGTTGCACAAGGTGGTGAAGTCACCGATGAAGATGGGACCCGTCAAGCCACCGTTCTGTTCCCGCAAGGCCTGACGGCCACTATGATATTGCCCGATGGTAGCACACAGCCTTTGACGCAATTGGATGTGCGAGCCACGGAATACACGGTGGGTGAAAACGGCTTTGATGCCATGCCGGCACCATTACCGCCCCAAAGTGCCTATACTTATGCGGTTGAACTCAGCGTGGATCAAGCGATTGCCGCCGGGGCGACACGGGTGGATTTCAGTCAGCCGGTGCCCCTGTATGTTGACAATTTCCTGGAGTTTCCAGTGGGTGGCATTGTGCCGGTCGGCTGGTATGACCGCATCAAGGCTGCGTGGGTACCGTCTGATAATGGCCGCGTTGTTGAAATAATTAGTATAAACAATGGGTTAGCGGTATTGGATGTGGATGGCAGTGGGCAAGCGGCCAGTGCCGAAGCCTTAGCTTCACTTAGCATTACCGAGGCTGAAAGACAGCAACTTGCTACCCTCTATGCGCCAGGCAAAAGTCTGTGGCGTTCTCCTATTCCCCACTTTACGCCTTGGGATTGCAATTGGCCCTATGGTCCACCCCGAGATGCCAAGCGGCCAAAAGGAGAGGAACCTAAAACCAAAGGCGATGACAATCCCGACGATCCTTGCGAACAGGCCGGTTGTATTATCGAGGCCGAAACTCAAGTATTGGGAGAAAGCCTCGCGGTGACGGGCACGCCTTTTAGCTTGAACTACCGCAGCAACCGTGTTCAAGGATACAAGACTCCCTACGTTTTAGAAATTCCGTTGCGTGGTGAGTCGGTGCCAAACAGTCTCAAGGGGATTGTTGTAGAAATTACCATTGTTGGTAGAAAGTTTGAATACCGCTTTTCACCCTCAACCAGAAATACCACCTTTGTTTGGGATGGTTTAGATGTTTTTGGTCGCCGTGTGCAAGGCAGCCAAGAAGTTAAAGTGCGTATTGGTTACGTTTATGGTGTGGTTTATACCAATCCCTCCGAATTTCAGCAAAGCTTCGCTCGTCTTGGTGAAGGAGCTATTTCTGCTGGACGTGGACAAGCTGATATGACATTATTTCAGTCATACACCAAACACCTTGGTACGTGGTATCCCGTTATCGTGGGGCTTGGCAGTTTTAGCCTGAATGTCCACCATGCTTATGATCCTATCGCTAAAGTATTACATCAAGGAAATGGGAAACAGCGGCGTGATCGAGCAACAACCAATGCGGTTATTAACACGGTGGCTGGCAATGAAGATAGGGGTTTCAGTGGTGATGGTGGATTGGCAACCCAGGCCAGTTTAAACTATCCAATGGGTATTGCCTTTGGCCTTGATGGCAGCTTGTATATTGCAGATCGATATAATCACCGCATTCGCCGAGTGGGTGTCGATGGCATTATTAATACAGTGGCTGGCAATGAAGATAGCGGTTTCAGTGGTGATGGCGGATTGGCAACGGGGGCCAGTTTATACCATCCAATAGGTATCGCCTTCGGCCCTGATGGTAGTTTGTATATTATAGATTTAGGAAATCACCGCATTCGCCGAGTGGGTGTCGATGGCATTATTAATACAGTGGCTGGCAATGGCTCTTTTGGTCCCAGTGGTGATGACAGATTGGCAACCCAAGTAAGTTTAAACGCTCCAACTGGTATCGCCATTGGCCCTGATGGCAATTTGTATATTGCAGATCGAAATAATGGCATCATTCGCCGAGTGGGTGTCGATGGCATTATTAATACGGTGGCAGGCGATATTAGATATAGGGATTTCAAGGGTGATGGCGGATTGGCAACGAAGGCCCGTTTACGCAAACCATATAGTGTCACTTTCGGTCCTGATGGCAGTTTGTATCTTGCAGATTCAGGAAATTACCGCATTCGCCGAGTGGGTGTCGATGGCATTATTCATACAGTGGCTGGCGATGGATATGGACTTTTCCGTGATGATGGCGGGTTGGCAACCCAAGCACATTTATACCAACCAAAGGGTATCGCCTTAGGCCCTGATGGCAGTTTGTATATTGCCGATAGTAACCGTATTCGCAGAGTTGGTTTAGATGGGATTATTAATACGGTGGTTGGCAACCAAGCCGGTTTCCGTGGTGATGGCGGATTGGCAACGGGGGCCAATTTATACAATCCAAATAGTATCGCTTTTGGCCCTGATGGCAGTTTATATATTGCAGATTCCAGGAATCACCGTATTCGCCGAGTGGAACCTGCTTTACCAGGATTTTCTCTGGGAAATATTCTTATTCCTTCAGAAAATGGTGCTCTACTTTATGAATTTGCCCCCAGCGGCCGCCACTTACGCACTGTTGACAGCATCACTGGCCAAGTCATTTATACTTTCACCTACAAAAAAAATGTCTATTTGGTGGAAATTAAAGACCTTGATGGCGATATCACGCGCATTGAACGCAGCGGTGATACTCCAGTCGCTATTATTGCGCCAGATGGTCAGCGCACTGCTTTGACTTTGGATTCAAATGGTTATCTCAATTCCATTACCAATCCGGCGGGTGAGGCCTATCAACTGCATTACACAGATGATGGGTTATTACAGGCATTTGTTGACCCACGCTCACATAAATCCGTCTACCAGTACGACGAACTGGGGTTGTTTGTTAAAGATACTAATGCGGCGGGTGGTGGTTGGACATTAGCACGCACCGAGCATCCTGAAGGGGGTTATACGACGGCCATGACAACCTCTGAAGGGCGTGTTACCCGTTACAAGGTGGTGCCGCAAACCAATGGTGATGTGTTACGTGTTAATACTTCTCCTGATGGTACGGTGGTCAACACGCGGATTAAAACGAATGGCGAAACCATTGTGACTCTTACTGATGGCACGGTCATCGTTTCAGAACAAGGTCCGGATCCGCGTTTTGGTATGCAAGCCCCGGTGACAAAAAGTATGACCCTCACCACGCCAAATGGGTTGAGTGCTTTGGTGACGACAGAGAATACAGCTAAACTCGCTGTGGCCGATGATCCTTTAAGCCTTTTGAGCCTGACGACCAAAGTCACGACGAATAGTCGTACCAGCCAAAGCGTTTATGAGGCGACCAGCAAAACGGTGACGTCGGAAAGCGCAGCGGGCCGGCAAAGTGTGTCCTTTTTTGATGAGAAAGGGCGGGTTGTCAAGGAACAGGTGCCTGGGTTGGCAAATGTGTACTATAGTTATGACAGTCGGGGCCGTTTGACTCAGGTGATTGAAGGCGAAAATGAGGAGGCACGCACAACGGTTATCGGTTATGATCCTGACAGTGGTTATGTCGCTAAAATCACGGATGCGTTGCTGCGTAGTGAGGAATATACGCGTGATGCGGTCGGCCGAGTTTTGACCCAAAAATTGCCGGATAATCGGGAAATTGCGTATGAGTATGACCAAAACGGTAATCTCACGGCTTTGAAACCGCCGAGTCGTCCGGAGCATAACTATGTCTACAATGAAGTAGACTTGCAAACCGAGTATCAAGCACCTGAGATTGGTTTGTCGAGCCATGAAACTTTATCCAGTTATAATCTGGATCAACAAGTTACTCGTATTACGCGGCCGGACAATCAGGTGGTTGATTTCAATTATGATAGT
>QNER01000433.1 GCA_003646175.1 Candidatus Parabeggiatoa sp. nov. 1 | reverse complement strand
CTTATAAAAAAGGATTAAACTCAAACCGAACGACGATCCAATCCCTTATTATAAACAATCCTTGTAGTTATCGGTTTTAAACAATCCCTGTCGTTATCGTTTTGTAGTTTATTGTGATAAAATACTCCCCTAACTAACATCAACCAAAAGGTCAACAAAAATGAAAACCTTAATAACAACCCTCCTAACCCTCCTTCTAATCTGGAGCTGGACTGTGCTCGCCCAACAAACCACCGAGTCCGCCTTCAACTGGGTAGAAATGCCCGACCAAAACCCGTTCCCCCCACCCACCAAAACCGACGACTTTGGGTATATCCCACAACTCATCGACTTTGACGGTGATGAAGACCTAGATGCGTTTGATAGTATTTACTACTATGAAAACCTCGGTACCGCCAAAGAGCCTAAGTTTAAAACCCCACCGACCAAAATAACCGAAAAATTCTTTGACGGTGTCAAAATCGAAGGCCGTTTTAGATTCGTTGATATAGATAACGATAACGATTGGGATATTTTTGTCTCCCCATATAATGTTTACATAGAGGAAGGTTTCCTCATCAGATATTATGAAAATACCGGCCAGAAAAACACCCCGGTGTATGAAGAACGCACAGGTACCGCTAATCCACTGGCCGGTGTGCGGGTGGGAACTGGGGAAAATGTTGACGTTGGTGGTGGTGCTCGCTTTGTTGATATTGATGCTGATCAAGACCTAGATATCTTTTTTCAGGGAAGTGGTACCAGTAATGGTCCTTTTATCCAGTATTATGAAAATATTGGCGATAGCAACCATCCCCAGTTTGAAAAACAAACCGACAGTGCGAATAATCCATTACGTGAGATTGCAACTACCGGCGACTATTTCCTTTTTGCTGATAGTGATCAGGATGGCGATCTGGACGTTTTTATGATTTCTAGCGCAGGCATGATTTACTATGAAAATACCGGCACAGCTACGCAACCCCAATTTGAAGAACGCCCTTTAAGTGCCAATCCTTTTAATGAAATCGCTCTGAGTGTTTTTGAGCCTATTGATATCGTTGATATCGACAATGACAATGATTTAGATATTTTCGAGGGACAAACTCAAACATACATGAGAGGCATTCTACCCATCACCTACTATGAAAACACTGGAAGCATTCATAGTCCTCGGTTTGTAGAAGATCACACTTTATTTCAAGAACCAGGCACTTTGGATGTAGGAGTATATGCTTATCCCAAATTTGTGGATATTGATAATGATGGCGATCAAGATGCCTTTATGGGTGGGGAAGAAAAAATCTATTATTATGAAAATATTGGCAATGCTCGTTCCCCACAATTTGTGAAACGTACTCACACTGCAAATCCGTTACATGCAGAAAACCATTTTGACTATTTCGGTTTTGTCGATCTTGATAATGATGGCGATTGGGATATTTTTGGGAAATCAGATTTAGATTTCCAGATCCGTGAAAATACTGGGACTGCTAGTCATCCTCGGTTTGTAGAAAATTTGGAAAATCCATTAGGTGATATTGTAAAATCAGAATCTTCTGTGTATGGATCAGTTTACTGTATGGTTGATATTGACCATGATGAAGATATGGATATATTTAGCATTTTAAGTGGTGAGATTAAATACTTTGAGAATATAGGCGGCATCAATGCGCCCGTTTTTGCAGAATACAGCGGCAATGCTAATCCATTGGACGGAATAAAATCTGTGAAACAGCTGAATTTCTATGATATGGATCATGATGGTGATTGGGATGCAATACTCACAACTGTTGATCATTTATTCCATTACTATGAAAACGTAGGTGGTTCTAGTTTCCCTGTGTTTGAACAACGCACGGATCAAAATAATCCTTTTTTTACTCTCCAACTTTTTCGTTATCTCGAATCGTACCAAAGTATTTCGCTGAATCTCGTTGATCTGAATAATGATGGGCAAGCAGAAGCGTTTATTGGCTTGCCTGACGGTACAATCAAATACTATAAAAACTTAAGCCAGCCCTCTAACAATAATCCTTATGTCTTCAAAAAGAGCCTTGACAATCCGTTGACACTGTTCAACGCTGAACTTTCTTCTCGCAAAATCCATTTTGCCGACCTTGATAATGATGACGATTGGGATATGTTTACAAAATTGAATTATTACGAAAATAGAGGTGATAGCGATAATCCACGTTTTGTTGGTGAATCCGAAAACAATGTCATTCATAAAACCAACGCAACAAATACCACAAACGCAGTGCCTACCGATGCTGTTATCTTAGTCGATCTTAACCAAGATGAAAAGTTAGATTTAATCATGTCTGACTACTTATCTTCTGAAGTATTGTACTTTGAAAACGTTGGCACTGCCAGTTCACCACGCTTTGATAATTCAGTCACTAATCCATTTAAGGTTATTACTGCTAGCAGCGAACTTCCCCACACTGCTAGCAATTTTGACTTTGTTGATATTGACAACGACCGAGATTTAGATATGTTTGTTGTTAGCGGGCTATCAGCTAATGGTGGTGATCTCATGTATTTTGAAAACATCGGCAATGGATATTCCCCAAATTTTGAAGAACGTTTTGAAACTGCTAATCCGTTAGGAGAGTTCTTCAATAAAAGTGAAGATGTTACAGTGCGTTGTCCTCGCTTTGTCGATATTGACAATGATGGTGATTGGGATGCCTTTGTTGTGTTCTATGACGTAAACAACAACAGAAATCAGCAGAGTTTCCGGTATTTTGAAAATATTGGTGATGTCAATCAACCTAAATTTGAAGAACGCACTGACACAGCTAATCCATTAGCAAAAATTACCGGGAGGCATACAACGCCGGGGTATGTGTGGTGGGCAACGCCGGCATTCGTTGATCTTGATGGTGATAGCGACTGGGATATTATCATGGGGCATCAGAAGAATGGCCTCAGATATTTTGAAAATACCGGCAGTGCGACGATCCCAGAATTCGTAGAACGTATTGACCATCCCTTGGATTGGGTGGCTGGTAGTTATGTTACGCCTTATATCGCTGACTTTGATCAAGACGGCGATTGGGATATTTTTGTCAAGAAACTTTTCTTTCCTTTAAGGTACTACGAAAACACCGGTAGTGCGACTCATCCGGTGTTTCAGCCCTCTGCTTCCAATCCATTTAGCAAAGTAGCTCAGAAAACAGTTCTCTTCAATGTTGTGGATATTGATGATGACACCGATAAAGACCTTTTTATAAGTGATGGGGGGGGTATTGTCAAATACTATGAAAATATCGGTGATATCAACTCACCAGAATTTGTCGAACGCACTGAACCATTCACAAATTTGCTCGGTGATATGCCCACTTTTGTTGATATCGACAATGACCAAGATTGGGATGCCTTTGTTTGGTATTACTTTAGCACTGATAATATAAGTATTAGGTACTACGAAAACATTGGCCAAGCGGATCAGCCTCAATTGGTAGAACGCATCGGTACAGCCAATCCATTAGAGAAAATAGCAGAAAAACTACGTTCGGATGAAAATATACAATTAGGTGTTCTTCATTTTATAGATTGCGATTCTGATGGGGATTTGGATCTAATAATATTGGGCGAAAGCAAGCTTTGGTACTACGAAAATATCGGCCAGCCGGATGAACCAAAGTTTATCGAAAACAACACTGCTAATCCCTTCAAAGACTTGCCGTTAGCTGCTAACAATACTTTGATAGATATGGATAAGGATGGGGATATGGATGTGTTCATCTGGCTCGATAATGAGGGCCTTGGTCAAAGTGATAGCGAGTATTACGTGAATACCAGTATCAAGCGCAATATTTTGGCCGACAATTACGCATTACCAAGCGGTGGCAAATATAGTCAGGGCCGCGAAATCAATCTGGGCTGTTTGGACTGCACTCAAATTTACTACACCATTGATGGTGGCCAACCAACGGTCCAGTCCACGCTATTCATTGCCCCATTTAACATCAGCGAAACCACTACCGTGAAATTCTTCACGGTGGACGTGCTGGGCAATGCTAGTAAAGTGATAACTGAACAGTATCTGATTGATACACAAGCACCAGTATTCACCCTCAGCCACCCGGTCAACAACCAAGTGTTGTTAGAGATTGGCAGCATTGAAGCTATCATTCAGAAACCAGAAGGCGGTTCGGAGGTGGATCGCATTGAACTGCAAATTCACAATGGGCCGTTATACCTCAGTGGTGACAATGACGACCCGTTTACGACATCGGCTAAGTGGATCAAGTTCCCACTTACGTTTCGTGATCAATGGTACCACGATTTTGGGCGTTTGCAACTGCCAGTCGGCCCTTATACAATAACGGCCCGTGCTTATGACTTTGCCGGCAATTTTACCGAAGACACGCTGACCGTTATCAAAGTTGAAAAAGCCATCAGTGACTTATTTCTGGAATTGTCCAGTGCCACGTTACTAAACGATGCCACGCTGAATGCCAAAGGCAACTTAGCCAGTCGGCGTTATCCGGCCATTAAAGAAAACCTCACTGGCTTGCCCATCGAACTAACAATAACGGCCCCCGATGGTAGCACCGAAACGCATACCACTGAGATACTCTCCGACATCGGCCAATACGAGTTCAACAAATTAAGCGACTTCACCCTCGAAGGTGCTTACACGTTGCAAACCCGCTTTGCTGGTAACAAATTACTCACCGATGCTGTTTCGAGCCAACAAACTGTTTTAGTCGGAGAATCAGCCGGTTACGCCATCATCATCCAAGGCAAAATCGAAAACGAAGAGGGCTTAGATTCGCATAACAAAACCACCAATCGCATTTACCAAGTCTTGAAAAAACGCGGTTTTGAAGATGCCAACATTTTCTACTTCACTCCCAACCCGGCACAAGAAGGCATAGAAATAGACGGCGAACCCACCGTAGCGGACTTCGTCACCATAGAAGAAATGCAAAACCGCATCAATGGTTCACCGGCCCCTTTTTACCTGATTATGGTTAATCATGGTGATCCAAATGGCAACTTTTACATCAACGATGCCGAGTTAGAATTTGTCACGCCAGAGATTTGGTCAGATTGGTTAGATGCGCTCGAAGCCGGCTTAACCGACTTAAGCAAACCGCGTATCATCATGCTAGGTTATTGTTTTTCTGGCAAAACTCTAGAAATGCTGTCCAAACCGGGCCGCATCGTGATATCCAGTGCCGATGCCGATGAAGAATCGTACAAAGGGCCCAGAGAACCGGATGGCATTCGTGGTGGAGAATACTTTATGGATGACTTCTTCAAAAACTTAGGTCGAGGTGAATCCTTTCGCGAAGCTTTTGAAAAATCCTCAGTGAAGACCAAACAATTCACCACTCGCGGTGGCCGTTTTGTCAACATTGAAAATGAGTTTGGCGATGAATCCGTGCAACATCCGTTGATTGATGCCAATGGTGATGGACAAGGCAATAACGATGTCAAAGCGGAAGTGACAAACCCAACCAATCCGGTGGAAACGGAACCGACGTATAGGTTATCCGAAATGTTCTTGGGTGCCGGGGCCGATTATGACACTAACTATGCCGGTAATCCGGCCGACATCATCAACGTCGTGGATACTATCTATTTAACGCCCGAACAAACCGCTGCCGAGTTATACCTGATTGCCAATGATGTTCGTAGCATCAAGGAAGCGGCCGTGAACGTGCGCCTACCGAGTACCGAGTTAGAACTGGCTGACACTTCGCGCACTGGTTACGCTGAACAACGCGAAATTGCTGAGTTAGTCGAAATCAACTTGCTGTGCGATTTCAGCCAACGCTGTGCGCGAGACACTGATGAAGTCACGCCCGATTTATTCAGCGAACCGGGCAAATATGACTTATTTTACTTCGTGGTAGACAACGAAACTGACAATATGTCACCAATACAGCGTTCCGTCGTGTACAAAAACAAAACCGGCAACGAAGCCCCAGCCAAGTTTGCGTTACTGGCTCCCGAAAACGCTGCTAAAACCAAAACGGCCGTGACTTTTGATTGGGAAACCACCACGGATGCGGATAACGATCCGATGACCTATACTTTGGTCATCGCCGCAGATGCGAACTTCAGCACCGTGGTTTATCAAAACGAGGGGATTCGGAAATCCGAGTTTGCGCTGGATTCAGAGATTGTCCTCACAGATGGCACCCAAGGACTCAAAGACAATACGACTTATTACTGGAAAGTGGCAGCGGTGGATTATTTTGGTGGAATGACGGAGAGTGGGGACGTGTTTTTGTTGAGTACGGAATAAAACAACTACATGGATTGCTTATAAGAAAGGATTAAAACCGATAACTACATGGATTGCTTATAAGAAAGGATTAAAACTGATAACTACAAGGATTGCTTATAAGAAAGGATTAAACCCAAACGTCACCACGATCCAATCCTTTATTATAAACAATCCATGTAGTTATTATTAAGGATTAAACCCAAACCGAACGACGATCCAATCCTTTATTATATACAATCCATGTAGTTAACCGATAACTACAAGGATTGCTTATAAAAAAGGATTAAAACCGCTAACTACATGGATTGCTTATAAAAAAGGATTAAAACCGCTAACTACAAGGATTGCTTAATCGATACGGATTAAAATCGATAACTACAAGGATTGCTTATAAAAAAGGATTAAACCCAAACCGAACGACGATCCAATCCTTTATTATAAACAATCCATGTAGTTATTATTAAGGATTAAACCCAAACGTCACTTTGAGCCAATCCT
>QNER01000432.1 GCA_003646175.1 Candidatus Parabeggiatoa sp. nov. 1 | reverse complement strand
AGACGGCCGATAATCTGGTCCATGATTATGTGAGTGCTGAGTTGACTTATAGTATTGAAAGAGATCTCTACTTTTACTCTTTTATCGGTACACCCCAACGCCCGGTCAAATTACAGATTCCCGGGCCCCGGCGGATACGTCTCTCTGTACGCACGTTGCATCACAAAGACGATATTCAACCATTGGATGGTTGGGTAAAAATTAAGGCGCAAAACCAACTACATGTCTTACGGCTCAATAACATTTTGCCAAGCCGAGGACTGCATATCGTGGGAGCTGCTGATAAACGGTTAGGCCATCGGACCATTGAAGAATATGAATTTGGCCCAGGTTTGCATGAAGTCGAGATTTTTGCCGATGACATGCCTATCGCGATCAAAGTGCAGGCTGAAATGCCGCGTTTACCGTTAGCGGTGCTACCCCCGTTAACAGCAGATACGTTGGCGGTGGCATTGATGCTACAAGATGATAACTTAACGGATACCTCGGCTTGTCATTTTGCAGCTTCTTCTTATCCAGATCGTGGTGAGCGGGCAACGCCATCGGTTGAACCTGATTATTTCCCGGAGACGGATACTATCGCGAAAAGCGATAGCATCCGTAAATACCCGCAGACGGATGCTATCGCTCCCAGCGATAGTATCCGTAAATATCATACGGATACTATCGCGAAAAGCGATAGCATCCGTAAATACGCTCATACGGATACTATCGCGAAAAGCGATAGTATCCGTAAATACCCGCAGACGGATGCTATCGCGAAAAGCGATAGTATCCGTAAATACGCTCAGACGGATACTATCGCGAAAAGCGATAGCATCCGTAAATACGCTCAGACGGATACTATCGCCCCAAGCGATAGCATCCGTAAATACGCTCAGACGGATGCTATCGCTCCCAGCGATAGTATCGGTTTTACCAAATGTCGTCGGGCTGTTTCGTTACCTGATTGCCAATGCACCGACTGCGCTATGTTGATTCCACATTGCGTGACTTTTACTTCGTATAATCAATACGTTAAAAGAGAGCCTAGCTATATATTGGAATACTTGCGCCGTTGGCAGGCAACCGGAAATACACCTCTAAATCCCCTGTCAAGAGAGGACTTGTACCGCGATGCTAAAATCGCTCAATATCTGGCGGCGGAGAATTATGCGGCCGTCTTGGCAGCACCCTTCAAAAACGAAGACAGCGATATTCTCAAACGGATGACTTTGTTGCTTTGGATAGCCGAACATTCACCAACACTGGCACGAAAAGCCTTTGTTGAGGGGGCTGTCTTATTTAATAAGCATCCCCAAATTGCCAAATTACGTCCTTTGTGGAGTGCTTTACGCGCTAACTACCATTGGGGGAATTTGCAATCCATAGAGAGTAGTGCTGGTTTGCATTTTATTGAGATACGAGGTTGGCAACCAGAAAGTCCCAGTCAACGCATACGCAAAACGCTGTTGAAACCGGTGAGTGAACATGAACAACTTATCACTGGACATCGCCAGATGGGTTTGTCTATGTTTAATTTGGCGAAAACTAGCCTTGAATTGAAACTGCGAATGGATGATGTGGCCTATTTTAGGCCGGTGCCGATGAACGTTGTTTATTGGTTAGATGAACAACCACACCAGCGGCTCCGATTGACTTCTGAGCAACCGAGTCAAACACGACGTTTAACAGTGCCAAAAGGTGAACATATTCTTTATGTCACCATTGACAAACCGGTGGCTAATCAATTTTTGCGCTTACAGGTTAAGGAAACTGGGCGCGGCAATGCGCCGTTATTTCTGGAATATGAACGTACTTACCATATTAGTACGCCAGAGGAGCCGGTGGTTGTCAATGTGCAGGGGCCTAACTGGCTACGGATTGATGAATGGTATCAAGACGCTATTTATTCGCGTTATCAAAAAGTGAAGGCCGGATGGCAGACGCTCACTTTTGCACCTAAAAAATGGCAATCTTCAGCTTTGCTACGTGTACACGAAATGGTACCGGTGACTGAGCAATCACCAGAGGTGCAATTGCGTTATTTCAGTGTCGCACCTGAGGTGATGCCGGATCCAGTTGTGCAGATCTATAAGCTGCCATCCATTTCTCGCCTTGAGGTCAAAGATACGTTTCCGCTCGGTGAACAAGAAGAAGGGACTTGGAGTTTCACGGGTTTAGTACGAAGACGCCGGAATGTGGAAGAAGATGAAACCGGCTTCCAAGATTTCTTGGAATTACGTGCCACCCATCGCTATTTTGATGAAATAAAAAACCGTTATCATAGAACCGAAGGACTGATTCGTTTTAATGACCATTTTGACATCACTTTGGGCGCGAAAAAACGTGTGCGTTATCGGCCAACAGATTATGATTTTACTGCCATTTTATCCGGTGCCGCGTATCTGCAACAATTCAGGGACGGTGGCAACCCCGAATGGCATGGCTTACTGAAAGGGACAGTCTTACAACGTTGGGCACTGACTGACAAAACTTTCCATGTACCAAGCGTCAGTCTATTTGGGCGCATACTCAGTCGTGACGAAAGCCCCGACGACCACGCTGCACGATTAGATAATGATGTTTATAGCAATTATAAAGCGGAACATCGTTTTGGCATAACAATCGCTGATAAAATCACTCATCGTCCTTGGTTAGATACGCTATGGACAGGGCGAGCGGCACTCACGAGCAATGAAAACTTTTTTGATCCAGACTACCTGAGTATGAAAGCAGAGTGGAAACAAATGCTAGGTGAAGGGCAAGTCGATGTTGGTTATCGCGTCACCCATTATTGGGCGGATGAGGATCGGAACAACAGTTCTAACCGTCATTTTTTGACTTTTGATTTGAATTGGAATAGGTGGCAACAAAATCAAACGCGCTGGGAGTTGGGGGCAAAACTCCAACAGGATTTGGACAATGATGAGTTATTTGGTATGCTGTATATTTCTTGGCACGGTGGCAAGGGACGCGCTTATCGGGATTTCATGCCTGGGGAGATCGACTTTTTAAATTTGCGGAAACGGCGCATACCACAAGAGGAGAATAATGAAATTATGCGGTTTTGGTGAATGGTGAATGGTGAATGATGAATGATTAATGGTGAACGGATTAATTAAAAATCCGCTGTACTGGTTTATCTAGTACAGCGCATTGAAGGATTTTACGGTTTTTTTAATTCTTATCATTATCAATCCGTAACATCCGTCAATCCGCTGTACTATCTTATCAATCACAATCCGTAACATCCGTCAATCATGCTCTCCCAAACTAAAGTTTGGACTCCTGCCAAAGAGTTTAGCATGTGTTTAAAAATATTAAACTGTAGCCAAAAATAATTTTAGCCAAATGAAGGATTGAAAATACGTTCATACTCAGGTATTTGTTCTTCACTACAAATAGAAAGCGGAATAGAATAATGTGGGTAAAATCTTGGCTCAGGAGTCCAAACTTTAGTTTGGGAGAGCCAAGATAAATCTTGGACTCCTGTTACTCGTCAATAGAAAATTGACAAAGTACTAGATTAAGGTTACCAAAACATAACGCGGTGCTAACGGGCGCGAGGCATGAGCGTCCCACTAATAAATTTCGCCCCGTTGGGGCTTTAAAGCCTTGTACTCCTGATTCATCGCGCTTTCGTACAAGGTTCGCCTTGTACTCCTGATAATGTGAGCATTGTCTGAGCGCGTTCAACAATCTTTTCTGGATCACAAGGTTTAAATTCAATCCCAGTTGCCCCCAACTCTAGCACTGTGGTTTTAGTATCGTCCTTACTTCTGCCCGTCAGTGCCAACACCGGTATGTCAAGTTTGGCTTCCTGCCGTAGCCAACGTAAAAACCCCATTCCATCTAAAACCGGCATCATCATATCAAGGATAATCAGATCCGGCGTTAGGGTTTGCAACTGTTCTTTGCCATCTTCTCCGTGACAGGCTTGGTAGACTTCATAACCCGCCATCATATTGAGGAACATCCCTAACAGGTTCCGCAAATCATCATCATCATCTATCACCAACACCTTTTTAGTCGTTTCTACAGTCATATTAGATAAAACTCCTTAAGCGTAATTCAAAAGACATACCTTTCCCAACCTCGCTAGAAGCCATCAGACTTCCTTCCCAAACCTTGATCAGTTTGAGAGCGCTACGCATATCATTGAATTTAGAGGAAACTTCAACATCTTGAGAAAACAAGTATTGTTGAAGACGTTCATTGGGAATACCAAACCCAATGTTTTTAAAGGTATAAGTGACCTCGTTATCCCGTTCTACCATATGAATGGTAATTTCAGTACTTTCAACCGCATCATCAATCAGCAGATCGAGTATACTGGCAATGACTGATGTCAGTTTATTGGGGGCTGCAAACACAAGACTTACCAAATCAGGTAAATCACTGTGCAATTTGTTCTGCCGTTCTACCGCCGCTTTCGCTAAACTTTCCATCGCATCAAGTACCGGTTCCTTGGCATCGACGGGATAAGTCTCAAAACCAGACGCTGTCGTGGTTGCATCCATCTCAGCATTCAGTCGTTCCTCTACCTCAGTCAAAATCTTCAGGTGGTTATCAACTTTGCTTTGCAAAATGCCGGTTGCCATACGTCTTTGTTGCTCGCCGACTTGTTCACGAGCCAATAATTTGCTTGCCATCAGAATCGACTGCATATCATTGCGAAATTGGAAAATCAGCCGCTCCGCCACTTGTTCCTTGAGCGTACTTTGTAATTTCATTTGCGTGATATCCACTAATTGGCACAAGATACCTTGTTTGATGTTTAACTCGGTACCCTCCACTTCCTGTTGATAATGAAACAGTTGCATATTGAGGATATATACACGTTCAATTGCCGCAGACAATGTCACTTGCCGCACTATTTTGCTTGATTCTAATAGAGTGTGACGGAAATATTGTCGTGCGGTTTCCATATCCATCTGACTGATTTCCATCAGAAAACCCAACGCACTCATCTTGCGAGGTGTCAGTCCAAAAGTGGTTGAGACAGCGTCCATACTCTGGTTCACTGAAATCGCTGTGCCAAACACATTATAGAGAATGGTTGGGGTTTCCAATTCATCCATAATGTTTTCTAATACCGACAACCGATGCTCTAGTGCCGCAATTGATTTATCCAGTGCTTTGTGAACCAAATTGCCGCTGTCAAAATGAAAATAACGATTTAACAGATTCTTATCGCCTTGTGTGCGAATATGCCACTGCCGCCGATGGTAAAGTGATTCACCAATTTGGTTCGCAAAATCTTTGAGGCTTTCTTCAAAACGGTTTTTGTCATCGTGTTTTGCTGTCTCAATCGTCAATAGCCAAAATCCCTCCAACTCACCGCCAAAAAACAGCGGGACTATGTATTGTTCTTCTGCTACATCAACGGGTTTTAGCAACGCTTGGTTTAAATGAAGTCCTTGTTTTTCCCGACGAGCAGCCGCATAAGGTTTTCTTTTATAGTAACGTTGCTGTTCATCAATATCCGCCAAAGCACAATGCAATGCTTTGACTTCTTTAACACGGTTATGCGTGAGCCGCCATTCCAGAATAATCAGTCGATTTAAATTCAAAATCTCATGGAGCATCACAACCACTTGTGACCAATATTCATCGCTGGCAAAATATTCTGAATTCACCCGATCCTCAAGTTTAAACGAGCTATCCATCAACGTTTCTCGCAAGGCGGTATCGGCGGTGACAACTTTATGTTTAAAATCAAACCAATACAATAACATTTGGGCAATCATCATTTCCACGAGGGGCAGCCAGATATGGGCATAGTGATATAGCGCCCAAGCCAATACGGTATAGACAACTAACAGAATAAGGGTAAATTGCCAAGATTGGTTAGTATTCAACCATTGGTAAATGACGAAGCTTGTCACCAAAATGACTAACAACAACAGCAACTTATCTTTGATATTAAAGGTGGTGATGCGCCCTTCAGTCAACAAGGTATCCAAAGCCAACGCATGGTATTCTGGCATTGAAAGCATCACATCATGAGTCATTGCTAATGGGGTATTTAAGCCAGGGACTTCGTTAGGGCGAGCGAATCCAACAACAACGCTGCGCTGCTCTACTAATTCACTAACCAAGCCACCGGCTAGAATTCTCTCTAGCTTGAGCTTAGGCAACCAATCAAGCCCGGTACTAAAGTGAACACGGTACAACGTTTCGCGCTGTTCTGCTTTGGAGTCCAAAGTGCCTATTCCTAGAAAATGTTGTGCCGCAAGCATTTCAAGAGCGGGATAGGATTGCCCCCCTATTTTTTCAAAGGCACTGTATTGTTTACGGTGGATACCATGCGTATGCGGCGGAATATCCACCACGCCAAAGTTAATTTCACAAGCGGACGTATTTTTCGGCAGCGGCTTAAGCTTTGTGGCACCGTCTATCGGATCGCGCTGCAAGGTTCGGGCAAAAAACACATTGCCATACTGCTTGGCGCGGCAATAAAACGTGCTGGAAACATGCGCGGGCATAAAGGTAAAAACCACCTGCTTGGCATTTTTATCTTCCAAAGCTTCCAGCAATGTCAACCAAGTGTTATCACCTTGCTCGCGAGTTTCAGGCGCAGCCTCAACAAGTAACACCTTTGCATCAGCTTGGGGATTGAGATTCAAACGCTCAAAAGCATCGTAAGCCCACTCTTCTAGCAATGCAAAGGCCTCAAAAAAACTCAACAGGGTGACACCGACAACAATCAGTAACGCATACAAAACACCCGTTAATTTTTCTTGCCATTCATT
>QNER01000431.1 GCA_003646175.1 Candidatus Parabeggiatoa sp. nov. 1 | reverse complement strand
ATTTTTTAAACGACTCATTAATAACTATTCACTGCCCACTGAGCCCTTTTAACCGCTTCTCAGTCACATCAAGGATATCATCAGCGTCCATAGGATTACCAGCGAGCGTGTCTAAATAAAGCTCAATACTAATCAACACATCCGCCAAGGCCTTAAGCTTATCTTCCGCCGGCACTGTGGCTTCCTTAATAAACACCTTTTCTATGTATTTATTGCACTGTGCCAACAGTTGAGCTGCCCGTTTGTGAGACACCACGGATAAAAAACCCTCTACCTGTTTAAGACGGCCGGGAACGTCTAATAAACTGTCGTCTTGTGTGCCTGTGTCAATAAAAGTCACCAATGGTTGAATCACTTGAGCTAATTCCGTTTTTGCCTCTTTAACGACCGCACTCAGCACAATGTCAAACTGAGGTGTTTCCGAATATTCGGTTTCTGGACTTTGTTGCAAGCGTTGTTTCGCATGTACACCCTGCACTGCCAAAATATCTACCGCCGCACTGATTTTTAACAAAGCATTAGCAATTTTAAGTAAAGTTGGAAGTTCGGGTGGTTTGCGACCTTCAGTAATGTCAAGAATCAGTGCCGCTTGGGCTAACATAGATTGACGCTGTATTGTCAGGCCCAGCAATCCTAAGGTATTAGCCATGTCGCGCAATAGTGCAACCAAGGGACTGAGTTCTGTCGTGGAAGGATTATCGGCCCGATTAAAAATATCTAGGTTTTCTTCCACACGGGCAAAATCATCTTGCAGCAAAGTGACGACAATTTTCATCAACTCAATATCAGGCCCTGAAAACTCCAACCTTGCAGCAGCCAAAGTGCTCTCTGACGGTAAATAATCATTCAGTTGAAAAATCGTTTTTACAGCGGTAATTTGTTTTCCTTTAGAACGGGCGATTCCAGCAAAATAAAGCAAATTGGTCAACAACGCTTTAGGGGGGGGCGCACGTAAGGCTGCATTGCCGTGCTGTGCGGCCTGATTGATCAGAGCATCTAATTGTTTCAAAAGGTTAACAATATTCTTATCAATCCCCAAACCTTTGTGCAGCAAAGCTTCCACAATTCCCTCAGCTACCCACCATACTTTGCTCACCGGCGCTGTCCCCGTGGCTTGTTGTAGACGCTGCATTACGGTGTAAATAAATTTTAATCCTTCTTGAGGTTGCTTGGGATTTTTAATTAAAGTGGCCAACCCTTTTTGGTAAGCCGCCCGCATTTGTTGCATATACTTTTTGAGTTTATCGTCCGGCAAACTCACCGCCTTTAAGTGAGCTATTGTCACAGAAAAATCAGGCGTAAAGAGACTGTTGGCCGTCAAGGCCTGTTGTTTTCTCAACGCACGCAATTCGTTCAGTAGCGGCAACAAGGCCAGCGGCATATCACGCTGGACAATCGCAAGATGATCCAAATAATTAGGCAACTGAACCAATGCACGCATCAACACATCATAAGTTGATTCATTGTTCTCAATCTTGCCAGCCAGCAAAAATTTAATGGTTAATTCAACATCTTGAACTAACAATCTCGCTGTTTGTAATTCCAATACCTTAAGTGCCCCATAGATTTCATGTAGCCACACCACACATTGTTGTAAAGGTGCCGTATCGCTGGGATACTCTACAAACTGCTGTAACGCTTGGCGCGTTTGTTTAAGACTCTCATCAATCGTTGCTTTTACCCAAGTTAGGGCCGAATACTTCATCTTTTTTCTGTTGTCAGTTATCAGTTATCTAGTTATCAGTTCTTTGCCTCCCGTTTTTGCTTCGCGAAAAAGGGAGGCAAAGAACTGATTACTGATTAGAATGACTCATTTCTTCGATGGCTTGCTGTGCATCCTCGGGTAAATTAAAACCCGCCACCGACTTTTTCAACTCACTGGCCAATATCGCCAACCGCTCAATGGAAGCCGCCGTCTCATTGGTACCGTTGGAAGTTTGAGTCGTAATCTCTTGAATAATCGTCATCGTGCCAGAGATATTTGAAGCCACCGCGGCCTGAGTGCGTGACGTTTGGGAAATATTTTCAATTTGGCCCGCTAATTGCACAGAGACTTTTTCAATTTCTGTCAATGCCTCACCTGCTCCTTGAGCAAGATTAGTACCACCTACCACCTGTTTGGTGCTTTCTTCCATTGAATTAACCGCTTCGCTCGTATCACCTTGGATGGTTTTCACTAATGCATCAATTTGTTTCGTTGCATTACCGGAACGCTCAGCTAACCGCTGAATCTCATCAGCAACCACAGCAAAGCCACGCCCGGCTTCGCCGGCCATCGCAGCCTGAATCGCGGCATTCAAAGCCAAAATATTAGTTTGGTCAGCAATGTCATCAATCAGCCCGACAATTTCTCCAAACTCTTGCGAGCTTTCACCTAAGCGTTTAATCCGTTTAGCAGTTTCCTGAATCTGTTCGCGAATGGTATCCATCCCCGCAATGGTGTCCTGTACGGCTTTGGCACCGTGACTGGCAATGTCCACCGATTTTTTGGCAACCTCCGCAGATTCGATTGCATTTGCCGAAACTTTTTTAACGGAATTAGCCATTCCAATAATAGCTTGACCAGCTTTGGCAATCTGCTGTGCTTGTCGCTCACTGGCTTGGGTCAATTGTGCCGCTGTATTGCGCGTACTTTGTGCCGAACCCGTCACCTGCGCGGCTGTTTCATTAATGCCAACGACCAAATCCCGTAAAGCTTCAATCGAAAAATTTATAGCATCAGCAATAGCACCGGTAAAATCTTCGGTTACAGTTGCATTTATGGTCAAATCACCATCAGCTAAATCAGAAATTTCACTCAGCAGACGCAAAATCGCTTCTTGATTGCGTTTTTGCTCTTTTTCAGTTTCTTCTAAACGCTGTTTGGTTTCCTGAGCACGCGCTTTGTTGATGCTAATAATCAGATAACCCAACAGGACAAGCAAAACCAGCACAATCACCGCCAACACATTGCCCAAAAATGGTGAAATTAAACGCTGTTTAGAGGCATTTACATAGGCTTCTTGAAGAGTTTCTATGCTATTCAACATCTTGGGATTGAGTTCCATGATAGCCTGAAAGGCATCTTTAGCTTTATATAATTCTTCAGATTTATCTTGGAAAAAATCAATTTTCTCAATGCGTTCGCCAAACAAAGTAGACAGTTCTTGGATAACTTGTTGTGCGGCATCGGAAGAAACCGTTTTAATCTTGACGGGCGCATCTTCCTCACTGCCGTCCATTAAAACCGATAAAGCTTCTTCAAACTGAGTGATGGCATCGTTTAATTGCCCTTCAGCTTTTATCGCTTCTTCTGAGTCATTAATAAATGACATTTTTATATGGTGTGCGATACGCTCAAGCCACATCAACTGACGAGTTGCCAAAGACATTTGAAGAGGGGTTGCTCCTTCCGAAATCAGCGTTTGAATCAGAGCTTCGGTTTTTTCAACCGGAGCAACCATCACCGTTTGCAGTTCAGTAAATTCACTATACAGACGGGTCACTGCTTCTTGAGTATCCAATAAATTCTGAATACTCGTCTGGGTGTTAGTTTCTGCACCTTTCCACAAGTTTGTCAAATCCGTCAGTTCGGCTTTTATGGACGGTGGCGCACCCGGCATTCCAGATTTCGGATTACCCTTGGTCAGTTTCACCAACCGAGTGTTGTAGTCTTCTTGCGACTTGACGAGATTCTGAAAACCTGATGTCTTTCCTCGAGCAGCCAGTGATGCCTGTTGAGTGATTTGTTGCGATAACACACGCAGTTTGGTCACATATATCAAGTACTCTTCATCGTATTTGTTATATCTGGCGACAAGGGTAAAGGTGGTAATCATCCCCACAAACGACAACAGTAAGACGATAATAAAGGCAACTAGCCCGGTGTTTTTAGTACCCAGTGTTTTGAAAGATAATTTCATGTCAGTTAGAAGGATTCAATTCCAGGCTAAAGTTTGTTGTGCACAAAAAACGTTAGCCTGGAAATCAGTTCGTAGCGATAGTTGACAGCATCGCTCCAACAACGCCGCGAAATCAGTTATCAGTTATTAGAGTTGTCCGAAAATAAGGTTTTTATGAACCTAACTGATTGTTTTTATTGGGCTAAAATTTATTTACGGACAAGTCTATTAGTATCTTTGCTCCAGTTTTGCAAAAACTTTTGGAGCCAAGAAATCAGTTAGAAGTTTAAGTTATTCAATGTACCATGGTAGCCAATGACTGTTCGACTGATTCTGGCTACTATAGTTGGTAAGAATAATATTATAGACGATGAAACAAAGCGGGCTGGTGCTTCTCAAACGTTAGCTTCGACTTTTTTTTTTGAAAGTCTGTCTATAATAACTCTAAATCAGATTGCCGCTTTGAGAAATAAATCGTTCTCAGCGAGCGCCTGCATGTCAAATACCGTCCAAATGGTTTCATCAACAGTGAACAGCCCTCTCGCAAAGGGGGCTATCCAAGTTTCCTTGCAAGGTGTGTTCAAATCTCGATGATGCTCAGGAAAATGTTTGATGCCAATGACTTCATCAACTAATAACCCAGCTGACACGCCTGCTTGGTTAATTATTAACATTCGAGAACGGTTATTTATGGAGATAGGACTCTCCTCTAAACAGGCGTTCAAATCAATCACCGGTAACAGTAATCCACGAATATTGGCTAAACCGTTAATCCATGATTTTGCGCCCGGCACTTTGGCTAATTGGGTGGGATAAGGGAGAATCTCACGCACTTCATTGAGAGGCGTAACTAAGTAAGTTACCCCAAGCCGAAAAGCAATACCTCGCCAAATTTGTTCAACAATCTCATAGCGTGGTAACCCCTTCGCCCGTTGTTTGGCACGCCGTTCAAGGTCCTGTAGCCACTGAAAAGGTGATTGTGCTAACGTGTTTGCCATGCTTTGATACGGGTGTTATTTATAATTAGAACCGGTTTTTATAACGGCGAATGTGCTCATTATTCAGCCGGTTGAGTCTGATATCCGATTAAATTGGTTAAAACTCAAAGTCCATTAAACCAGCTAATAATAAATCAATTTTGGTATTGAAAAGCGATCTAAAAAACGACTTATGTTATTTCACCAACAAACTTTTTTCGAGCCGTATTCTTGGAACTCCAAAAAATTAACATACCAATAACCAACATCCCAAGTACTGCGTCCTAACTCAATCGATGATGTGCTGGTATATTACATTTTTTAGGCCTGACATTCCGGTCCAAAATTTGCATCTACCAAATAAACCGGTATCCCAAACGTTGGCACTGATTCTGCTTCAAATTTTTTCACCGATGATCGTTCCTCAATGAACGCTCACGATCCCAACCGAATCTTGATGGGCTATGAGGTGTACAAACGAGATTTTTGAACTTTTAGTAACAATACATTCGCCAAATTATGCCTATATAATAGGGTTATTTAATTGATTCTATAAAATTCAGATACTTATATTTTTAGTGTTCTGACTGACAGAAATATGGGTTTCATTAATTTTCAGTCAGTTAGATTAATTATCATAATTAATATGTGTGTTTGAGCAATACCTTCGCCAATTTAAGTTGAGTTTTACGTTTGATTTGATCTCAATTTTACGAAACGCTCGTGATTCCTCAGTCCTCTTAAAAATCGGTTCAGGTTTTTGTAAAGAGTATTTTAATAACAATAGATTTGTCCCTAAATAAACGTAAACCCTTGAAAACATTAGATATTAATAATTAATAAAATCTAAAATTAACGACTTAGCTTATTAAGGGACAAATCTAATACCTTCGCTAATTTAAGTTGAGTTTTACGTTTGATTTTATCTTAATTTGACGAAACGCCCGTGATTCCTCAATACTATTAAAAATAGGTTCAGGTTTTTGTAAAGAACAAATTAATAAGTAACTGATTTTAAATAAAAAATAAAAACACTTCTCCTGAAACCATTGATGAAACTTATTTTATTAAATAACGAAATTAAACAATGAGCTGCAAAAAATAAAAAATTGGCGACGGTATTGTAGTAAAATAACTTATAAATTAATTTTATGAAAAATGATTGCTCGTGGTTTGTGAAAGAATTCGGGTTAAGTCAAAAAACCAAGTTTTTGACAAAAAAAAGGAAACTGGGTTTTTGTCTTGGATTTTTGGGTTGTACCGATCTCACACAAACATTATCTCAAACCCTGTCCCATTATTTGCATCAAAAATCTGAATGCTCTTAAGAGGGAATGTGGAATGCTTTGCTTAACAGAGCCATTTTTTGATCGTTTCCAATAATTCTTTCTGTTTAATGGGCTTAATCAAAAACTCTTTGGCACCCTGCATCAAACCCCAAGCGCGATCACTTTCCATATTCTTGGAAGAGACAATCACAACCGGAATGGAGCTGGTTTGAGGATTTTTGGTAATCTTGCGAGTTGCTTGAAAACCATTTAACCCCGGCATAACAACATCCATAATAATTAAATTAGGTTGGAGTTCTTTAGCCTTTTGTATGCCTTCTTCCCCGCTAGAAGCTTCTGACGTTTTATAACCGGAACTCACCAGAATATTCTTCGTTCGGTAGGCATCAGTCGGTGAATCATCTACTATCAATATATGGGCCATACCTTATCTCTTAAGGTTTCAACTTATCGAAAATTTTCAGTCTAACCAGTTAAACTAAGCCTGTAAAGTTTCCAGTACAGACTCGTCTTCAAAACGGTACGTGAGACTAATCCCGAATACCGCTCCTCTCTATATAATGTCCTTTTACCGACTTTGCGTTCCAATGCTT
>QNER01000430.1 GCA_003646175.1 Candidatus Parabeggiatoa sp. nov. 1 | reverse complement strand
GTTTCAATTCAAAATCAATCGGCCATGTCAAAAATTAGCGCACAAAAAATCTCGCGTTCCAAAAAACACCGAGTAGATAGTGCAAAACGCGGGTAGGCACGATGACAGTTGTGCCGTGCGAATAAGGTTGTGTGTCTTATGAAAATGAATAAACGTTGGCAATCAATTGACTTTCTCTAAGGTTAACAAGTCCATTTTTCTATCAACAATGAGCCGCCGATTGTTCAGCCATTGTAACCCCATTAAAACATGAGTGAGTGAATTCTCGCCCACCAATAACTGGTATGGTGATTTCTTGATCATCAAAAAAAACCGTACCTGCATAAAGATTAAATTCAATAATTCCACCGGCCGTTTGCTTTTCCAGTTTTTTGAGGTACGGCCACCCTAAGCTATCTATATCCTGAAGGTTCATGGCTAACCAATCAGTAAAACCCGTGTCTAGCATGGCATCCACTGTGACGACATAGCCATCGGCCGCCATGAAGTTCATCTGGAAAAAGAGTTCACCTTTGTTGTTGAAATATCCTTGATTCATATTCTGCCACAAGCCCCAGTTTCGTTTAAGCACATTTCCATGAGCATTTTGGTTGGATGTTGGAGCAAAGCTTTTTGGAAACATACATCCGAATTGGGATCAATAAAATAATCCCCACTGTCTGGCTCAATATGAATTGACCATTCATAATGATCAGCTATTAATTGTGGGGCAACTTTGTCAAAAATCGCTCGGCAACGTTGACCAAAAGCGTCATCTTCGGCCTTAAGTCGTGCGATTTCTGCTTTAGAAAGTCGTGGTTTATCGGGGAAAAGGGGAGCACCTGGGGGTACTTTTCGTTTTGATTTGGGTTTTGTTTCCATAAGTCGTTTCTCCCACGAGATAATCGTTGCACGGATAAGTTGGCTTACCCGTTTTGATTTGAAAAATATTACAGCAATGGTTAATTGTTAATGGTTAATGGTTATTTAATATCATTATCAATGACTTAAATGATATAAATGTACTTGATGCAATCGGGAAACGCTATATAATAAAACCGACCTTAAAATAATATGAGGGTAGTTCCTATAAGCCAGTGGCGGTATTAAAAATCAATGACTTATATATGGACCGTTTCAGTTTTCACTTTTTATCAAGTTATTTTTCAATCTTGAGTATTAAAACTGAGTGTCAAAACTGGGCGATTTTTGGGGATTCCTAATTTTTAATTTCACGATTTGAACACATTGGTTTGTAGGGACTACCGCTGCACGGGAATGACATGGTATATTGAATCTATGTGCGTAACATCAGTTATTAAAAGCCTTATCAAGCTTTTCTTCTACCAGTGCTTTGAGGTTTGCTTTGGCATCCATTTCTGTTACCCATTTTCTAAATTCACGTTTAACCGCATTGCTGCTCTTTCCTTCTTTAATCGCTTGCACGCTTTTCTTGATTTTGTCAATGGCTTCAAAGGGCATATACAAACTCTCTTGCACAACAGAGGTGCCATTGTAAATCTTTAAATCCCCCTGGTTGACATCATAAATCCAGACTTCCGGCACACCCAGTTTCTGATAGCCTTTAAGTTTCTCAAGACTGCTTGAGGTCTTGTCGGCTTCTATGGCTAAGTCGGGTATGCCGCTGTCTTCCCACCTGATGGCGGTTGCGTGTTCATCAAAATAGAAGCACTCATCTGGCTCGATACCTTTTTCCATTTCTTCATTCTTAAAAGTCGTTGAGCCACCAGCCTGATTTTCAATATCAAGCTCCTCAAAAAAGGCTTCTACCAAGCGGCCAAAAGCTGACTTACTTTTTTCATGTACTGCTGAAGGTGCCATAAGTTCTAAAACTCCACTGTCGTATAAAACGCGGCTGTGTCGTCCATTCCCGGTTTCTGCTAAGAATTTTTCAAAGGTTTGCCAGTCTATGCCATGCAGCCGTAAAGATTGCCCGGGGGGTATTTCTATTAGGTTAGGGTTTATCTGCATCTTTCTCACCCATGTATTAAAATTGGGAATCGGGAATTGGGAATCGGGAATTGAGATTGCTTAAAAATCAAGGCCCAAAGTCTATCATAAAGTTTTTGATGCCCAATTCAAGGTTTGTTTGAAACAAATAATAATACATCATCAAACGAATAAATAACACAATCATTTAAACGGAAAACCTTGTCAAGCCAAAAATCAATCCGCTGCGTCAAAAATTAGCGCACAAAAATATCGCACAAAATCGAGTAGATAGCGCAAAACGCTAGCACGATTTGAGTTGTGCAGTGCGAATAAATTGGCATAAATATTCTCGCCAGGGTTTTTCAGGTTCCCACGCGCCGGTGCTCATTGTTATACACAAGTATCTGAAAGTTTCGGTACTATCAATAGTTTAGTACAACGGATACTTGAAATAAACGGATAAACGAGTACAACGGATACTCGAAATAAACGGATAAACGAGTACAACGGATACTTGAAATAAACGGATAAACGAGTACAACGGATACTCGAAATAAACGGATAAACGAGTACAACGGATACTCGAAATAAACGGATAAAGACGCCAAATTCATCCTGATGTTTTGTCATTCATTCTCCATTCACTCTTTATACTTATAGTTTTTTAGATACATCATTTTTATAGTTTTTTAGATACATCATTTCAGTTAGAAACCTTCAAGGTTTTTGCAACGCTTTACGGTTTTGCCCTGCGGCATAACTTATCCGTTTATTTCGAGTATCCGTTGTACTATAGGCACCGGTGCGTGGAAACGATAAAATAGTTGTTTTTAAACTTACCATTTCAGGTTATTACCAATTACCGATTACCAAAAAATAAATGTTTTTTAACGCTTTTTCAGATGAACGCAGTTTTTTAGTGCCCGAAGTTGTCCAAACCTCAGCGATGGATTGTGGGCCCGCAGCACTCAAATGTCTCCTTGAAGGCTTTGGTGTTGCCGTCAGTTATGGTCGTCTCCGCGAGGCTTGTCAAACCGATGTCGATGGCACTTCCATTGATACGATGGAAGAAGTGGCGGTGCAATTGGGATTGGATGCGGTACAAGTGATGGTGCCGGCTGATCATTTACTGTTACCTGAGAGCCAAAGTTTGCCCGCTATTGTGGTTGTTCGTTTGCCAGACGGTATGACCCATTTTGTCGTCGCTTGGCGACGGCATAAGTATTTTGTGCAAGTGATGGATCCGGGCACCGGCCGCCGCTGGATGACGCATCAACGTTTTCTGAGCGATCTTTACCAGCATAATCAACAAGTACCGGCGGACGCTTGGCGCGATTGGGCCGGTTCTGAGGGATTTATTGAGCCGCTTTCTCAGCGAATTCAAGATTTGGGCGTTGAGGCGCCAACGATAGCGCGGCTTATTGATACTGCGCTTGCAGACCCTAATTGGTATCCGCTGGCAGTCCTAGATGCCACGACGCGCATGGTTGATGCCATTGTGCGTGCGGGTGGGCTTGCGACTGGCGAAGAGGCTGGGCAAGTGCTTGAACGTTTTTTTAAGCGTGCATTAACGCCCGGCGAAGGGGCAAACATCCCACTTCCCTATTGGTCAGTGCAACCGCAACAGCCTGATCCAAACAATCCAGAGGAACTGTATCTGCTATTAAAAGGGGCGGTACTAATGCAAGTGTTTGGCCGTCGCGAAACCGTTCAGCCCACCGATGATCCAGAAGAAGCTGCCGCCGAAGCACCCGAACCCCTTTCTCCCGAACTGATGGCGGCACTTGAAGAAAAACCGAGTCACCCAGGGCATGAAATCCTACGCCTGTTAAAAGAAGATGGCCTTCTCATGCCGGCCGTGTTGGTGATTGCCCTGCTGATAGCAACGCTGAGTGTTAGCATTGAGGCCTTGTTGTTTCGTGGACTGTTAGAAATTGGGCAAAGTTTGGATATGGTGGGACAACGTATTGGAGCGGTGGCGGCCTTATTTATTTTTCTGTTTGGCATGTTATTACTGGAATTTCCGATCACGGCCACTTTGATGCGTATGGCACGACGACTTGAAGTACGTCTACGAGTCGCCTTTCTGGAAAAAATCCCCCGTCTGGGGGATCGGTATTTTCATAGTCGCCTGACTTCAGATATGACCCAACGCGCCCATGAACTACGTCAACTTCGTAGCTTACCGGGCCTTGGAGTGAGCTTTCTCCGCTTGTTTTTTCAGATTATTTTGACCTCAGCCGGGGTGATATTGCTCAATCCGGGCAGTGCCCCCATTGCCGTTCTTGCCACCATTTTTGCCGTCGGTATGACGTTTGCCACCCAACCGATTTTAATAGAGCAAGATCTTGTCCTGCGTACCCATGCCGGTGCGTTGAGTCGTTTTTATTTGGATGCCCTATTGGGATTGACACCGATTCGGACGCATGGCGCAGAACGGGCGGTGCGGCGTGAGCATGAAAGTTTACTGGTGAAATGGGTACACGCTAATTTAAAGTTTTATCGGGCTCATGCTGGCATTGATGCGATTAGCGCATTGGGGGGTGCCGGATTTGCGGTATGGATTTTGTTTGACTACATTGCCAAGGGCGGTGAGGCAAGCGGTGTTCTATTATTATTTTATTGGACGCTCAATTTGCCAGCCTTGGGACAGGCAATGGCGAACGTTGTACAACAATATCCGATGCACCGTAATCGTGTGCTTAGATTATTGGAGCCGCTGACTGCACCAGAGGAAACTGATATTTTAGATGAGGACACCTCCGCTGCCCCTTCAGACACCCAGAGCCAATCTCAACAGGAGAATGCGTCCCCGCCTGAGATGTCTCATGGCGTTGCGATCACGATGGAAAATCTCAGTGTTCACGCAGGTGGGCATACCATCTTAAGCAACATCAATCTTTCTATCAAGGCCGGAGAGCACTTAGCTGTTATAGGGTCTTCAGGCGCGGGTAAATCAAGTTTGGTGGGCATTTTGTTGGGGTGGCATCGGCCGGCAACTGGTCATGTGTTGGTTGATGGTAGGTCATTAACCGGCCAACATTTACTGGATTTTCGCCGCGAGACGGCTTGGGTTGATCCCCAAGTCCAGATTTGGAATCGTTCCTTGCTGGACAATTTGCGTTATGGCTCACAAATGACCAACACTTCACAGATGACAACAGCTATTGAGCAAGCTGATTTATTGAGTGTGCTGGAAAAACTGCCCCATGGATTACAAACCACACTGGGTGAAAACGGTGGGCTTGTGTCGGGTGGCGAGGGGCAACGAGTGCGCTTAGGGCGAGCGATGTTGCATGCTGGGGCGCGATTGGTGATTTTGGATGAGCCGTTTCGGGGATTGGATAGAGAAAAACGGCGAACTTTACTGGCGCAGACACGAGAATATTGGCATGAAGCGACGCTTATTTTTATTTCCCATGATGTGGGGGAAACGCAGACATTTGAACGGGTGTTAGTGATAGAGGAAGGGCAAGTGATTGAGGATGAAACACCAAGTACCCTCTTCGCGCAGCCAGAGTCACGTTACCATGCGTTGTTGAAGGCCGAAGATGCGGTGCGAACCGGGCTTTGGGCGAGTGGGGTTTGGCGGCGATTGTGGTTGGAAAAGGGGCAATTGACTGAAAAATAGAAATAGGAAGTACAACTTCTTTCCGGATTTGACGGATTGATTTTTTTAGGCGAATATGTGGCTCAATATCTTATTTCATTTTCACCCTAAGAACGGAGCGAAGTATACTCAGCATATAAGTACTTTGAATTTGCGAAAAAAACGAATAAGGATGGTGGAATCAACGCAGGTGCTTCGATATCGCCAATTTAATAATTAATAATTCGTTCATTTCGGAAAGAAGTTGTACTCAACTCAACTAATAGGTGGTAAGAAAAAAACCGATAACAACTTGACGACAGAAAAAATATTCAGTAAGCTATTTTAGACTGATACCAAATCAGCCTTAAGAACGAAGTAGTCCCTTTATGCCATGCAGGTGATTTGATTTTTAACTCTATTATCCATATTTCTACTAATAGATTATCCAATCGCTCAATTTTGGAGATAAAAAATGACCAATAGAAACACCGACACTGCTCCTGCGACCACTACACGGAGGCGGAGACAAGACTGAGGCTCAAAAAGGCCTTCGCGCAACCACAGGCACCCGCGCCGGAATCCGCCGGCGTAGGGGATGATTAATCGTGACGTTTCGTGAATTTGCATGAGTTATTTGAATTGTTGTTGGTTTGGAAGTTAGTTCATTAAGACGGCATGTCAAAGCCAATCATATGCCATATCGATGACAAACCGCAATCCCCTGTTGATAAATAGGCGTTCTCTGAATTGGGAACGCCTTTTTTTTTGATTTCAATACTTTGCACCTTTGTGTGGCACCGTTGAAACTTGAAATGAGAGAGGTACTTGAAAAACGCCAAAAACGATTGGGGAATTGGGAATTGGGAATAGGAGAATCGGAAATTGTTCATAAAAATTATTTTGAATATTAATTTCTTTAATTAGTGTCCATCCGGAAACGAATTTTTTTAACCACTTTGTCATTTCGACGTTAGGAGATTACTATTTTTATCAATGGTTAAAGATTTCTCGCTTCGTGAGACATGACATAGAAATTGAGTTTCCGGATGGACACTAATTAGCTTTACAAATACTTAGTGTCGACGGGGCTTCGATTAGTAAAATGAGCATCCATGCCCATTTTACCGTAGCGAACCGCGTAACGTTTTAGATTGGGCTCTGGCTGTCCGGTACCACGCACCGATCTCGGGATAGAATCGTTCCCCCATGACGCAACATAGGCTTGCGCTTTCTGAAG
>QNER01000429.1 GCA_003646175.1 Candidatus Parabeggiatoa sp. nov. 1 | reverse complement strand
ACTGGGTTGTGATTTTTGGTGGCGATTGATTATTAGTCGAGTGTGTTTTCGATCCCAGTATCGCCTTTTGGAGTAGTACAAGGCTTGCCTTGTACTGCTTGCCTTGTACGACGTGTGCTTCGCTACGCGAAGCACTCTTGCCAATTAATTGAATAATTAACCGTAGCACAAATTTTAAGGTAGGTATTTTGTAGTAGGGTGGGCAACGTCTTTTTGTTGCCCACCTTCTCGGTGGGATCGATATGGATTTTGTTGGCCTACAAAAAATTCATTCATAATACCTGAAAATTTATGGTTCAGTACTTAGACTTAATTGGCGTAAGTTCAGTTTGTGACGTTGTAAAGTCACGAAAGTGCTTTTTCATGGTTGACTCCTTTTTTAGCCTAGAGATTTTTCTCTAGGCTAATAGTTCAAGTCAGCTAAAGTTGACTATATTGAGAGTACAACTTATTTCCGGAAGAAACGGTTCTTTTATAGGTAGGCTGAATTATTGGTTGAAAGTGCTTATTACACACCGCCTAAAAGCTAGACTCCTCTAATACACATTAACGTTTCCGCTGCCATCGGCAAGATCGCCAACGGAGACGATCACATCCAGTGCTTTATCTTTGATAAACTGAAGAGCCTTGTCAAGTCATTTGTCCTTCGCATGTCTGTCGCTTATAGAGCCAAGACGTTTAATATTCATCAAGTCATCACCTAAATTGGCTTTGTTAGAAATCCGATTTTTCCAAAAAATCTGATTTCTTAGAACCTATTTTTATGAAAGTCTATAGATGGGCACCTGCTAAAGCTGAGACGTAGTTTTGGATAAATAGGTTCCATTTTTACGACGCGGTGGATACATAATAAAAGTCAACAATACCAGTGAGCCAAATACCGAGTAAATCAGGGTAAAAACCCAAGCGGGCGCTGTGTAAAACAGAAAGTAATGCACCCAGTAGCCAATAAAGCTCATACCATGAGTCGCATCACCCGCTAACTGACGTAGGTGATATTCTAATAAGGTTAATGGGCAGATAATGCCAAGCAACGCTTCTAATACCACATAGAAAATAGTTGCTAAATGCAATACTCGAAAAACGACATTCTGTGTCCAGTGCCATTTTCTCAGCCAGCCTATCAGAATAAGCACTTGTCCACCAACAACAAATAACACAACGGTAGCGTGTATCAGCACCGTTAAGTCGGCTAAGAAAGACAGTAGTGAAGGTGGCAAATTCATTTTATTGATAATGGGCAGAAGGGTAATGGGCAGAAGGGTAATGGGTAATGGTTGATTTTCAATGAATCGCCTTTTTAGATTTAATATTTTTTAGAATTCAGATACTTAGCAAATTTCAAGTCTGAACCGACGATATGATGAACAAGCCAGTCGTTCAAGAAATTCAGAACCTCGTGAGAAATAGTCGCGCTGCCTTCCCTAAACTCTGTTTGCAATTCAAACACTTGTTTGGTCAATACATCATGTTGCTTTTTCTGGATATCATAGCCCGGATAATCATGTTCCTTAAAGAGTCTTTCTTCGCAGCTGAAATGGTACACCGTATAATCAATTAATTCCGTAAGGACTTCATTCAGAATGCTTTGTTCGGCACCGGTAACCACCGAGTCATACATTCTGTTGAGAAGTTTGAAAAGATGCTGGTGCTGTTTATCAACTTCTTCTACACCAATACTGTAACGATCCGTCCATGTCATAAACGCCATTGTTTTCACCCCATTTGAAATGAATAAGTAGATAAACAAAAGTTTGTTCAAAGAAATCCGATTTTTCCAAAAAATCGGATTTCTAGGATATTTTTCCTACAAGGTACTAACACCAGCCCAATCAGGGCCCGGCGGAATTCGCAATAGCGTGTGACAACGCGTTATGTAAATGGGCGGAATACTGTCTTGTGGACATTGTTCATGACATTGTTTGAACATTTTGATGGCTTCTTAAAAATCACCCGCTTTATAATGCTGTATAGCCAGTTGATATTTGGCAAGGCTCTGACTTTTTTGCTCAATTATAAGCGGTTCATTAACATCAAAGGCTTCATACAGAACGACAGGATTTTGTTTACCCTTTACCCTAACTGTGTCGATTTCTCGCAGTTTGTAACTATCCTCCGGTTGATGTAATCGGTTATAGACGGAATCGGATAAAATAATGTCAACTTTAAAGACTTTCGTCAGAGATTCAATACGTGAGGCTAGATTGACGTTATCACCAATAACCGTCGTATCCATTCGGGCTTCGGAGCCAATCGTTCCCAATACCACCTCTCCACAATGTAACCCAATTCCAGTCTCAATAGGAACCAAACCCAATTTTTTCCGCCCTTCATTATACGTTAGAAGTTGACGTTTCATTTCAATCGCCGCTCGTAAACTGTCCTCGGGGGATTCTGGAAAAAGTGCCATAATGGCATCACCGATAAATTTGTCAATAAATCCCTGATTTGTTTGTATTGAAGGATACACATACTTAAAATAATCACAAAGCAGATTGAAAATTTCTGTGGATGACAGAGATTCTGATATTTTGGTAAAAGAACGAATATCTGAGAAAAATATAGTCATTTCTCGTTGGAGTTGATCAGCCAATTTAATCGTTGTCACACAATCCTTATTCAATAAACTTAGAAATTCTGCCGGCACAAAACGCGCATAAGAAATGTATTGTTTTCTCTGATATTGTTCGGCTTGCCTTCTCTTTAGACTTGTATAGGATAGTATCCATGAACCTATCCAGAATAGGATGATGAAAGGTAGGTATATCACTAGCAGTTTTTTCAAAAAATCGCTTGAAACGGCGGAAATTTCTTTCCTCTGTATGTGAGAGACAATTGTCCAATGATTTTTGATATTTTCAGGAGAATAGCTCATCTTATTATCAATAGTTCTCGATATATCGATATTAGGGTATATGGTGACAAAGGTAAATAACCCTTTTGCATTAATCAATTGCCCTGATTCTGTTTTGGATATTTGCTGCCATTCATCGGGAAAGGTATTCTGAAATCGACTATTTTTCCGATTTTCAAACATAAATCCCCATTCATATTCTGGCTTTAAACCTTTCAACCAAAATCCATTTGAATTAAGCAACATAACATTGCCGGGCGCATTGATTAATGCTCTTTCAAAATCTTGGAGAAGATTCGCACCCAAATAATTAAGAAGCACAATGCCCACTTTTTGATTTTGATTGTTAAAGACTGGCGTTCCTACACGAATCGTGGGTTTCAGTGGCTGTTCGATTTTGCCATGTTCAATATTTAAGTCAAAGGGAGATACAAAAACCTGGTTCTGCGAAAGTTCAATCGCCTCTTTAAAGTAATAGTGATGTGCTTTAGATTGAAGTTCAGATTTTGGTACTATTCTTGGGTTGCCATTATTGTCATTAATTCTGAAAATTTCCATGCCTTCTACATCAAGGAAACGAATCTGATCATAAATTTTTTTTCTTTTGGAAAATGAGAAAAAATCTTCAAATACATTGCTAAACGGTTTTTTTTCAACGGGCGTTTTTAGCTCATGATATTCGGATAGAAACAACACGTCTGACGCAATCAATTGTAAATCACTGGCAACAATTTCTTTCAAAATAGTCGTGTTATCAAGGGCATGTCTTTTAGTAATCGCTATGTTTTTCTCTAAATCTAAGTAATAGAGCAATAGGACAATTCCAGAAGAAAGTATAAATACCGGCAAGAAAATAAATAGTGTTCGTATCATCATGGTTTGGAATTTTGGGTATTTTATTTTGATGTTATGCGCCAAGGTTTCACTCCTAGAGACGTTGCAGAAAAATAGTTAGGGCAAAACCTTCGAGGTTTTCAAAACCTCGAAGGTTTTAATAATGTTCCAGATAAATAATTTTGGTTGGAGTCCAAAATTTATTTTGGATCTTCCAAACTAAAGTTTGGACTCCTTTTTCTAAACGAAACGGATGCTATCCGATCGATAGGATAGTATCCGTTAACTTTGTCTGAAAAACGATATAACTAAAATGATTTATCTCTCAGCCTTACCAACATAACCTTTGATATTTAACATTTTTTGCAGTCGCAATGACTGTTGCTTGGCTTCTTCCCGTGTGGCGAGTGGCGGTGTCAGAATGACACGATGACATTTGGCTTTGTCATTAAAGATGATTGTGGCTGTGAAATTGGCTTTTTCCAAATGTTGCCGCTGTTGCTTGGCACTGTTTAGCACGCCAAAACATCCCACCTGTACTTGCCACGGTTTCTGTTCCCGAGTCGTAAGCGAATGCCGAGCTTTTTGATACTTGGCGTGATTGATGACAATGATGGCTTGGGAAAAGTTGCCGTCTGCTGTGTTATAAGCGCCCGCTTCAAGCAACACAAAATAATTCCTGTTAGCCATAAACAAAGCGGCTATTTTAGTGTCTTGGCGAAACCAAGGTACGAGTGACACAATTTGGGGCTTTGACAGCAAAATCGCTTTGGCTTTTTCACCCTGTAAAAAAAAGCCGTCTTTCCCAACCACAATGTTTGCTTCACTCATATCAGCGGGAAAGGCATAGTCTATCTGGTTATCTATCAGATACTTAGTCAAATTGAACCCCGTATTTTGCTGTTCTTCGGCTATCCAATGTCCCTCTGTATCGGTATCAGTATGACGGGTTTTTCTAATAATGGTTTTATCCACAAGTTCCCCGGTGGCTATCGTGTACTTAGCCAACGATAGGATGTAGGTTTCTTCATAATAGGAGCCGGGTTGGTGCATTTCTATTACATACGAATAGAAATGGGTATCATTGCAACCCATCAAAATTTCCCGCTTCCATGTAGCGGAACCGGGAGTAGCCCAAACCTGAATGGTGCAAACAAGTACACAAAGGCTTACAACTCGCGTGAAAATATTTTTCATACTCGAAAAGCAACGGTTTCAAATAGTGTAACGGATAGCATCCCTAAGAAGGGATGCTATCCGTTGTGGTTTGTGAAAACTAAGGCGTACAAGCGAAAATTATTTTCCGAGCCGTTTTTTATAAAACCAATGATAAATAAACTTTTTATGACAATTTACCAGTGGTTTGTGAAATATTCGGGTTAAAGAGGGGGACTAAAAAGCTTGATCATCGAACGTTGTTAATATAGGTTGTTTTTAACCAAGGCAATACCAGTAGCCAATGCAACGTCAAATATTTTGGCTCGCGAAATTGCTCAAGGCCGATCTGCATAGCGTGGTGTCCGGCCGTTGGTTGTGCCTGATAGGTGCCAAATAGTCGATCCCACAGCGATAAGTTAAAGCCAAAATTGCTATTGGTTTCGTGATTAAGGACCGAATGATGGACGCGGTGCATATCGGGCGTGACGATTAGCCCGCGCAACCATTTGTCTATTTTCACCGGCAACGCAATATTGCTGTGATTAAACATCGCCATCACATTGAGTATCACCTCAAACAGTAACACCGCCACTGCCGGCGGCCCAAGCGCCATAATGGTGGCGAATTTAATCAACATGGACAAGATAATTTCAACAGGATGAAAACGCGAGCCGGTGGTGACATCAAAATCAACATCCGCATGATGCATACGGTGCAAACGCCACAATAGGGGGAGGGCGTGAAACATGACATGTTGCAGGTAAATCACGCAGTCCAACAATACGATGGCGACAATAATGGCTAACCACGCGGGCAAGTCAATATTATTTAAGATACCCCACTGTTGTTGTTTCGCCAGTACCGCTAAACCGACGGCTGCGATCGGAAATAGCCAACGCTGCAAGATTGAATTTAACAAAACCAGGCTGAGATTGTTTAACCAGCGCACGGTTTTGGATGCTGTCAATGGGCGACGCGGGGCGAGTATTTCCCAACTCGCCATCAGTGCCAACACCCCGAAAAAACAAGCAAGGCGAATGGCGATTTCATGTTGCATAATCCATTCATTCATCATGAGTCATAAACCTTTATTATTAATAACTACAAGGATTGTATTTTAGAAGGGATTTAAAACCCTAACGACAGGGATTGTATGCTTATGAAGGGATAACTACAGGGATTGTATAAAACCACTAACTACAGGGATTGTATATAATAAGGGATTGGATCCTGGTGCTACTCACTAATCAATCCTTTTTTATATACAATCCTTGTAGTTATTGTTTTTAAAAGCGAACGACAGGGATTGTTTATAAAAACCAAACCGTTAACGACAGGGATTGTTTAATCGATGCGGATTAGATTGTGGTAATACTGACGAATCAATCCTTTTTTATAAGCAATCCTTGTCGTTATTTAATCCATGTCGTTATTATTTATACTGAAAACTCCTTCGACATTTTTGGCATCCCATATTTTCAATGACTTACAAACAAAAACCTGCCCAACAAAAAATCAATGACTTACAGACTTTTCCGGCGTTTTCAGTAAAGTAATCCCGGCTGTAACAATAGGGATTGTTTAATCGATGCGGATTGGTGCGTAGAGTTATTTGGGTTTGTTCCTTTAATGGCTCATGTTACGCACAACGCTTCAAAATGAGTCCAGAGGGCAACCATAAAGAATTTTACATACATTTAGTGAAGTATTGTAGGGGTAATCCTTCGCGGTTGCCCCTTTCAATTTAACGGCCATCAAAAATTTCAAATCGCGAATAGCAAACAACAGCCTTCGCATTTCTTTCATTTAACGGCCATTAAAATTTTCAAAATCGCGAATAGCAAATGACTGCCTTCGCATTCATCTAATGGCCATGAAAAATTTCAAATCACGAATAGCAAACAACAGCCCTCGCATTT
>QNER01000428.1 GCA_003646175.1 Candidatus Parabeggiatoa sp. nov. 1 | reverse complement strand
GCCACAAATTCCGTATTTGTCCAACCTCACCGGGACTTGGATTACCGCCGAACAAGCGACCAACCCGAGCTATTGGGCCAGACATTTGCGATACACGGTGCGCTTTGCCGAGGGTTTGCAACAGTTATTAAAAAAACCCGAACGAATTTTGTTGGAAATTGGCCCGGGACGGACGTTAAGTACCTTAGCCAAACGGCATCCCGATCACTCCGCGGAGCAAGTGGTACTGTCTTCGTTACGCCATCCGCAACAGAACCAATCGGATGTGGCGTTTTTATTGAAGGCCTTGGGCCAATTTTGGTTGGCCGGTGGACAAATGAAGTGGTCGGGATTCTATACCGCTGAGCGTCGTCATCGCCTTTCCTTGCCTACCTATCCCTTTGAGCGCCAACGTTACTGGGTGGAACCCCCTAAACCGGCCACTGAGGGAGAAAAATTACCGCACCTCTGGCAATCTGTGGTGGCCGCGGCTCATAAACAGGCCCAGCAGGGCATTTCAGCCTTGGACAACCCCACTTATCGGGCGAAAAAAGCCAGTTTGGAACGCTTGTGTGTGGCCTATATGGGTAAAGCACTTAAGGACTTAGGTGCCTTTAGCCAGCAGGATGAAAAGTATTCTCTTGAAGCTTTTTTTGCTAAAGTGATACCTCGCTACCAGCAATTGTTGTATCGCTGGCTGCAAGTTTTGGTAGAGCAAGGCCAATTACAGCAAGAGGACGAAAGCTTTACCCACTTAAGGCCCTTGACGGCCGCGGATTTTCAGGCACTGGTAGAAGAAACCCAACTGAAATGGGCCGATGAACCCGACTGGTTTAAGCGCGTCCAGCGTTGCGGAAACCATCTAGCAGCAGTACTGACGGGTGAATCACCAGCCTTGTCCTTGTTTTCTCAGGACACGGATGAGACTGAGATTCCAGAAAATCGTGTCGTTCAAGAATCGCCCTTGATGCAGTATTATACGCGCATTATGCGGACAACCGTGCAACAGGTCGTCAAATTATTGCCACCGTCAGCTACCCTGAAAATACTTGAAATGGGTGGCGGTTCGGGTTACGGTACGTCGGCCGTACTGCCTGTGTTACCTGCTCTGCGAACCAGTTACACTTTTACTGATATCAGCCGTCTGTTACTAGAGTTAGCCAAACAGAAGTTTAGCGAGTATCCATTTGTCCAATATCGTTTATTAGACCTTGAACAATCACCTTCGGAGCAGGGCTATGAGCCTCACAGCTTTGATGTCTTGATAGCGGTCAATGTGCTGCATGTGACTCGCAAAATAGAAGAAACCCTAGCGCATGTTCGCTCTTTATTGGCGCCGAGCGGCTTGTTCTTGATTTGGGAAGTCACACAACCGCAATTAGATTTTGACATCACAGATGCCTTGTTGATGAACCGGCTTGAGGATGGTGAACGGAATCAAGGTAATCCGTTTTTATCAACGGAACAGTGGCATATGGCACTACTAAGGCATGGATTTGTAGAAGTGGCCGCTGTGCCGGAAACGGATGTGTTAGGACACCATATTTTGGTGGTTCAGGCCGATTCGTCAGGAGCGAGAACTGCTCCTTCAGCATTCACCGGGTTGCTTGAGCAACCTCTCATTCTGCCTCAAATATCATTGGGCAAACAGCCAGAGATTGCCGACTGGTTTTACATTCCCTCGTGGAAACAATCGCTTGTTTCAGCGCCTCATAAAATAGGCCAGAACTCGGTTGAGTCCAGCACACTGGTGTTTTCTCAGGAATGTGGTTTGTGTGATGGGCTGGTGCAACGGTTGGAACGTCAGGGCGATGATGTCATTCGCGTGACCATCGGGGAGAAGTTTGCCAAGCTAAGCGACGGCCTCTATACCCTGAATCCCCAACAAGCGGAGGACTACGAGGCCTTGTTAAAAGAACTTCACACCCTGGATAAACCTCTCAAAACGATTGTTCATTTATGGACTCTCACAACCAACGAGTACCCAGAATCACAACTTGAAGGCCTTGAAAAAGCGCAAGAATTCGGATTTTACAGTCTCCTCTTTCTGGCACAGGCCTTTGGAAAACCGAATGTGACGGATGAGATTCAAATCACGGTGGTGTCAAACCATCTACAGCCAGTGATCGGCTCTGAGAAGCTGTGCCCTGAGAAAGCGACTCTACTTGGGCCAGTTCGGACTATTCCACAAGAATACCCCAATATTACCTGTCGTAGCATTGATGTTGTTGTGCCTGAACCCGGTAGTTCGCTTGCGGAGAAACTTATCTCACAACTGATGGCCGAACTCACGGCCCCATCGTCGGACCGGATTATCGCTTACCGTGCTCATGAACGCTGGGTGCAAAGCTTTGAACCCTTCCGATTGGAACACCCACTTGAAAAAATACCCCCCCGATTAAGAGAAGGTGGTGTCTATCTGATTACCGGTGGACTTGGTGGCATTGGACTGGTGCTGGCCGAATATTTGGCGAAAACCGTACGGGCTAAACTTATCCTAACAACACGTTCATATTTTCCTCGCCGCGAGGAGTGGCCGGGGTGGTTGTCTACTCATGATGCCAAAGACAGCATAAGCCGTAAAATACTTAAAATTCAACAAATTGAACAGTTAGGTGCTGAAGTTTGGATAGTTGGCGTTGATGTGACGCATATGCAATACATGCAAGAAGTCATCATGAGGGCCAAAGAACGATTTGGAGCCATTCATGGGGTAATCCATGCAGCCGGGGTTTATCCAGAAGGCTCCATTCAACTCAAAACCCCTGAAATGGTCGAACAGATTTTGGCACCTAAAGTTCGGGGAACCATAGTGCTTGATTCGGTACTCAAAGACTTTGAACTTGATTTCTTGGTGCTGTGTTCGTCTCTGTCTTCAATATTCGGTGGGATAGTTGATCATTGTGGTGCTAATGCTTTTCTTGATGCCTTTGCTCACTATAACACCTTTCAAAATGAGAGGTTCACTGTTTCGATTAACTGGGATGGTTGGCAAGAGGTTGGACAGGCCGCCGAGGCAGCGACGCGACAATATGGGATGGCTATTTCCCAAACACCTCAAGAGAAAGAAGTGGCCCATCCTTTATTCGACAAATGCCTCATTGAGGGAGCGCAGGAAATCTATGTCACCCATTTTAGCGTTCTAAAACACTGGGTTGTGGACGAACACCGGGTTATGGGAAAACCCACTTTGCCCGGAACCGCCTATTTGGAAATGGCGAGAGCCGCTTTGGAGAGCCACGCCAATGAGGAGGGCACTATTGAACTGCGAGAGGTTTATTTTCTGACCCCGTTGATAATCGAAGAGGTTGGAGAAACAGAAGTTCGGACGATTTTAACACCGCAGGAGAATGGCTTTGAATTTGTGATTCTTAGCCAATCCAATGCTGGCGACGGGCAATGGCTAGAACATGCCAACGGGCAAATCTCTCGCCTAGAGGTCGAACCGCCCACTCAATATGATCTTAAAAACCTTGAGGCTTGTTGTCAGGATCAGGAGATCATTTTAACGGGGGCCGAGGAGTTGAACGTCCCAGAAAGATTCGTCAAGGTAGGTCCGCGATGGAACACCTTAAAACAGGTGAAATTTGGAAACCATCATGGGTTGGCCCGACTCGCGTTGCCAGAGCCATTTGCAGCCGATCTTAAGACCTATAAACTGCATCCGGCCTTATTGGATGGGGCAACCGGTTTTGCCAGTGGCAAAGATGAAGGTACTTACCTGCCGTTCTCGTACAAACGGCTGAAAATTAAAGGGCCTCTGCCGGCCAAGTTCTATAGCTACATCACCGATGAAGACCAGAATAACTGTTCTCAAAGTGACACCCGGAAATTTAACATTACAATCATGGATGAGCAGGGAAGCGGACTGGTTGAAATTGAAGACTACACCCTCAGGCGGATAGAGGTAGGTAAACTTGAGAAAACTCAAAAGACTCCTCTCGTTCCTGAAAGCCAGAATTTCTATTTGGAAATCGCCACGCCCGGCCTTTTAGAGAGCCTGACGTTTCGGCCGGCCCCACGCCAGAAACCAGGGCCAGGTGAGGTGGAAATCGAGATTTACGCTACGGGCCTAAACTTCATGGAAATCCTCATAGCACTCGGTATGCTTCCCTTTCCAATCAATAAGTTTGGTTTAGAGTGTACCGGCAAAATTGTCGCACTTGGAAAAGGCGTTGAGACGTTTCAGATAGGAGATGAAGTCATGGCCTTTGTCTCTTCTGGTTTTAGTGCCTTTACAACGACTTCGGCCTCATTGGTCGCGCTAAAACCAGAGCATTTGAGTTTAGAGGAAGCAGCGACCATTCCAGTGGCCTTTTCAACCGCTTACTATGCCTTAGTCACATTAGCTCGGCTTAATCAGGGAGAAAGTGTTTTGATCCACGCGGCGGCCGGCGGTGTTGGTCTGGCTGCAGTACAAGTTGCCTCGATGCTTGGTGCTGAAATATTTGCTACGGCTGGAAACCCAGAAAAAAGGGCGTTTCTGCATTCTCTCGGCATTGAACATGTCATGGATTCAAGAACTCTGGCTTTTGCTGAAGAAGTGATGAAACTGACGGGCGGTCGGGGCGTTGATGTGGTTTTGAATTCCTTGGGCGGAGAATTCATCCCTAAAAGCCTTTCTGTTTTGGCACCTTTTGGGCGCTTTTTAGAACTTGGTAAAAAGGATATCTACCAGAATAGCCAGTTGGGACTACGAGTTTTTGAGAAAGGCTTATCGTTCTCTGTTGTAAGTCCAGCACCAACGCAACTCCCTAACTTCAATTCTGGATTGAGCGAATCGTTATTAAGCGTCTTGATGCAACACTTCAAAGATGGGAAACTCCGTCCCCTTCCTCATCAAGTATTTCCAATCACTGAGGTGGCGAGTGCTTTTGACTACATGGCGCAGGCCAAGCATATCGGCAAGATTGTGGTGTCTCTACAGAACAAAGAGGCCGTCCTTAAGCAGATTTCAAAAAGGCCCATGGTACACAGCCGCCGCCATGAGAAAACCAAGCAGAGTACCACCAGCCAGCCAGCAGGTTCGGTTTTAGCGCAAGGGCCGGTCGTGACAAATATCTTCCAAAAAGATATCAATGAGTATCTTTTGCCTACTGAAGGCGTAGAGGTCTTTAGCCGCATTCTGGGTAGTCAACGGCCCCAAGTTCTGGTATCAACCATAGATTTACCGTCTCGGCTTGAGAAGAGCCTATCCACCCTCTTGAGTGAGTTGAAAGAATCAGAACCGCAGCGGTTATCCAAACCAGCACACCCTCGGCCTCAACTCGGTCATGCTTATGTTGCGCCCCGCAATGAGCGAGAGCGACAGATTGCGTCGATTTGGCAAGATTTTCTTGGCATTGAGCAAGTGGGTATCTATGATGACTTTTTTGAGTTGGGCGGCGATTCTCTACTCGCGGTTCAACTGATTGCCAAGTTACGTGAAACACTGCAAACGGATTTGTCGCCACATAGCCTCCTGAATTCACCTAACATCGCGGCCTTGACTGAATCAGTCGAACAGACAACGACAGAATCGCTTCAACCACAAGTCACAAGGCCTGAAATGTTGCCCTCTTTGTTGGTTGAAATTCAAAGTGGAAACCGCCAAAAACCACCTTTATTTTTACTGCATCCGATTGGTGGACATGTCTATTTCTACCGCGAGTTGGCCATTCATTTAGGGGCAGAGCAACCTGTTTACGGGATACAGGCACAAGGCTTGGATGGTGAAACAGAGCCGCTGACTCGAATTGAGGAGATGGCAACTCTCTATATTGAGGTGCTGCGTGTTCGCCAGCCTGAGGGGCCATACTTTCTAGGCGGCTCTTCTTTGGGAGGAATGTTGGCCTTTGAGATGGCACAACAACTTGACGCGCTTGGTCAACAAGTCGCGTTGCTCTTTATGGTAGACACCCCGGGGCCGGGCCAAATGCCAGTAACACTTGAAACTGATGTAGAAATCCTAGCTTATCTGCTTAATGTGGGTGCCAATGTTGCTGTATCTCTGGATGAACTTGGGAAACTTGAACCTGATGAACAACTGCGCTATGTTTTGGAAGAGCAGAGGAAGATTGACAACCAGATGCCTCTTGATTGGGATATCACTCAACTTCGTCATTCTCTCAATATTTTTAAGGTAAACGGCCAAGCCATGTGGGACTACCAACCGCGAGGCGTTTATCAAGGTCAAATTCTCTTCTTCCGGGCCATGGAAAAGGATGCTTATAATGCTAAAACGCCCGAACAGGCCTGGATCGAGTTGGCCTCCGACGGAGTCGAAGTGATTGATGTGCCGGGTAATCACATTACCATGAACTCGAAGCCCCATATCCAACTCCTTGCTGAACGGCTGAAAGCATACCTTTCTTAATTGTGAATTGTGAATGATGAATGGTGAATGATGTTTCAGGCAAAAGTTTCGCTCCGCGAAACTTTTGCCTGAAATGGTGAATGGTGAATGGTGAATGATGAATGGTGAATGATGAATGGTGAATTGTGAATGGTGAATTGTGAATGGTGAATTTGTTAATTTTTCGAGAAATCCTATTTTTTTTGAAAAATAAATAGGATTTCTTTGATGTTTTAAAAACGTTTAAATAACAATAAGTTAAAGATTTAAGCTTTCAGGCTAAAGTTTTTTGGAAAAAAAACAGCCTCCTCGTAGCCGATAAGAATGGTAGGGGCCGATTAGTGCCAGCGTAATCGGCCTCTACAGACAGGCCACTTTTATGAAACCTCCAAGGTTTCTAAAACCTTGGAGGTTTTTTTTTGCGGAAACCGCCAAGGTTTCTAAAACCTTGGC
>QNER01000427.1 GCA_003646175.1 Candidatus Parabeggiatoa sp. nov. 1 | reverse complement strand
GTAGGAGAATCTTTTTTAACATTTAAATCCAGAATAATACGATCATCTGGGGTGATTTGGGGTGTCACTTTCAGTTCCAAAACCGCCGGTTTAAATTGCACGTTACCCGGAACACCTACCCCGCCCGGTTCAGTATAAGCAATTTCCGTTCCTTGAGTGATAGTGGCTTCTTGCTGATTGCCGGTGATAATCCGCGGATTAGAAAGCACCTCGCCACTTCCCTCCGTTTGCATAGCCGACAATTCCAATTCTAATAAATAACTACCCATTTTACCAACCGCTAATCCGATGGCAGCCCGATTGCTGATAACAGCCGGTAAATTGACAAGATATTGTTGTTCGCCACCGCCTTCAGCCACGAATCCTTGACTAAGTTCACCAAAATCGGTCTCGCCTTCAAGTCTACCACCAATAATCATACCTTTACCGGTTCCAAGGCCTTCATTACCACCATAACCAAATTTAACCCCCAAAGCTTTCGAGAAGTTACTGGTCGCAATCACGATTCTTGACTCAATCAAAACTTGGCGCACTGGGGTATCCAGTGAAGCAATCAACTGTCGTATTTCGGCAATTTTCGTGGCAGTATCTTTAATGATTAAGGTATTGGTTCTCTGATCCATAGAGACCGCACCCCGGTTAGATAAAAATGAATGTTTGCCGCTGGTTTTTAGCAAACTGACAATATCCGAGGCTTTCGCGTAATTAATGACGATAAATTCAGTACGAACGGGTTCAAGTTGTTTGATTTCTTTCTGCGCTTTCAAATCACGTTGCTTACGGGCATCAATATTCGTTTTCAGATCGAACATAACCACATTACCGATCTTTCGCATGCCCAATCCTCTGGTTTCAAGGATAATATCAAGTGCCTGATCCCAAGGTACATTTTTCAGCCGCAAGGTAACTGAACCGCCCACTTGATCGCTAGTGATGAAGTTAAGATTAGGGTCACCCTGCAAATCGAACAGTAACGACAGTATAGCCCGTACCTCAATATTTTGAAAATCAAAAGAAATAGGTTTACCACTATACTTGCGTTCTTCTATCTTAACCTCCTCCTTTTTTAGCTGAATTTTTTCCTTGACTTCAACAATGTAAACATTGTTGCTCCGGTAAGCATGATGTTCATAATCGCCTTTTTTAACAGTGATGTTCATGCGAACATTGGGGCCATCAGGTTTGGTATCAATAAAAGTTATTTGCGTGGCAAAATCTACGACATCTAAGCGCCTATCGAGTTTTTCTGGCAATTGTGTGTTAGGGAATTTCAACACAATATCTTGACCTTCAATACCCATATCCACTACCATAGAAGGGGCTGATAACGTAATGGCAACACGTCCTGCTCCGTCTCTGGTACGACGAAAATCTATCTCTTCTATGTAGGCACCTTGTGGGCTAGCCTGATATGCCTGCGGGCGGTAATTGGGTTGTATTGGGGCGACAATACTTGGCGCATGAGTTTGGAGTGTTGTGGTTTGTGAGGCAGTATTTTCTATTGATATTAACACCCGCTGACCTTCAACTGTGATGTTAAATGGCACCATGCGTATCAAATTGATAACAATCCGAGCACGATCACGAGTTGCCACTGCACTGGTACTTTGTACCACTCCAATACCTATGGGCTGAGACTTTTTCCTTAACCCAAGTGTCGTATCAGCAAAATCCAACACAATGCGGGCGGGGTTATCCGTTGAAAAGCGGGTGGGGTTTATTGCAGTCTCAGCAAAATTCAATTGGATTTGTACACGATTACCCGGCATAGTAGAAAAACCAATTTGTTCCAAGCGATTGAAACCATTCAAGGCGACTGCGCTATTGCCAAACAACAAACCATAACTCAGGGTCAAAATGAGGCCAAGCACAATAACTCTTAACACGCGGCTGGCTCTGCTCAATTCGACAATTAACGAGATATTATTCATAAAATATTATTATATTAATATAAGTGTCAACTGTTTACAAAACGGAAAATTGAGGGTTTACTAATTTCAGCTTTTATCTGAAAATACCAAAGCACAAAAAATGGGTAGTCCTAAACATGTAGTGAGTTGACGGATGCTATCCCTTGCCGGGATAGTATCCGTTTGAACACCATCACGACTGGAACAGGACTAATTTCGTCAACTTCTATTCATTAAACAATTCTTATCCACAAACTTCATTCAGCATTGTTATAAATCCGATTTTTTGAAAAAATCGGTTCCCTTTGACATTTTTTATACCTTTGCCAATTTCACGAATGCGAATGGTGAATAGCGAATATCTATGTACAGAAAAAAATTGTAATCCTTTGATTTTAAAGTATTTCGTGATGCTATCGCTTTTGCACTTTTGCGGCATCACCTTTCTCTGTCTACCACCTTAATAGACTTGCCAGTCAATTTTAGCTAATAAAAACAAACGGTTAAATTCAAAAAACCTGAGCCAAAAATATTATTGTAATAACCAGTGCTATTGTTTTAGTGATACTATCGCAAAAAAAGCGATAGCATCACGGCTTTAACACTTTTTTGTCTTGCACACAGAGCGAACATACAATAAACCGTTAAAAAACAATCAATTATATACATGACAATCAATTTGTTGTTGTTATTGTACGGAAACCATTCGTTATTCGCTATTGCTGAAAGTATTGAAACCAGAAATAAGCGATAATCGTTTTTTGGGCGGCAACGTGTTGCCCACCAACTCTTTGAAGTGGGCAATAAAAGTACATTGGTGGGCTACAAAAAAAACCTTTGACGAAATGATGATCAACGCCCGAGACTAGGGGTGGATATATATTAAGTTAAATGTTGGGATCCAACAAGCGAATACTTGTGATGTTTTCCTTCCTACACCCTTGACCATCCGGCAAATATTGCAAAACCGAAATTTCGTCCTCTGAAATCCTGGTAATTTGTCCGCCATGTTGTCCTATATAATCACCCTGTTTAACTTTGTAAATGGTGCCTTCACTTCTTGACACCACCAATGCCCACAATGTTTTGTCTATTTCTAACGTACCTTTCATTTGTAGAGCATCAAGGGGCATCAGTTCTAAACCCACCCGTACTCGAGTGGAACGATGGCGTCGACATTTGGGTTTCTTACCACCAGCCTGAGCCTCGCGTATTTCTATGATTGGACCCTGTTTCACTTCTATCAAAGGTCTAAATGGATCACGCCAATTTTGTACTTCGTAAATATAGGGGGGAACATGCTTATACGGAGGAAGGGCCTTTACCTTCGGATTTTTTATTGCCCTTATTTTAGCAACATAATCTTCCAAATCCGTCATACCTCGATCGCCACAAGCTGATAACAGGAGTATTATTCCCCCAAGGTAAATTTTATAACAATAGTGACCCATTTTTCGTAACGTACAGTCTGTCATAAATTTTCTCCTTTTTTAGAGCTTTCCTTGTCTGAAACCTTAATATGTTTGCCAAACCTCTCTTGGTTTGACTAATAGATGTTACGCACTCAGTTTCTGGTAATGCTGAATGCTGGCAACTATTGATGTGGGATTCATCAATCGAACATTAACCATCATAAAAAGCGTTCATATTTTTTGAATTGTCGCTATGAAGTGTTAAATATTATAGAATCAGGCAGCGTAACATCAATTATTAAGCGAATGGTGGGTTATTTATCTCTTCTTTTTACCTTTTTTCTGCTGTTGTTCGTCAAGGTACTGATAAATTTGTGCTGTCATGTTTAGGGTTAATGAGCTTCTAATACCTTTTTTAGAAGCAGGGGCTGTGATGGAGACATTATGCAAAGTAACAATACGATGCATGGCAGCAACATCGCTGACAAATTTACCAATAGCATGATAATCACCCTTGACACGCAATGTAATGGGTAATTTAACATAGATACCTTTTTCGGTTTTTTTCCCGCCATAGTTTGGTTTAAATAATTCTTGTTTTAAACCACTCCTCAGCACCGCTTGGGCAATATCTCTAATTAAATCATCTACTTGGGCATCACTGGGTAATTTACGCAGCAGTTCCTTGAGAATGGAATCAATTTGCGCCTGTTGTTCTTTAAGTTTGGGTAAAGTCGCTGCTTGTTTTTGCTTCTTTTCAAATGTTTTTTTCAACTCCCCTTCTTTTGTTTGAAACTGAACTAAGCTAGCCATTTGATTTTGAGTATCAAACCAATAGCCTGTAGACAGTACAGCCACACATAACACAATAATTATCACTGCTTTAACTGGAATCGGCCAATTGCCGAAATTTTTCGGATCTAAGTTACTGAAATCTTCCTTGTTCATGATGAATTTTCCTCAATGGGCATCGCTTAGAAAATTAATGAATGTACCTTTGAGTCATCCGCACAGAGCAATGCAGATATTAAAAATCGTTCATAAGGGGAAACGGGTGAAATTTTTATTTTATCCATTTATTAATCAATAAGTTATGAATGCTTTTCACCTATTTGCCCACACGAGCGGAAAGTTTTGTCCCAACGCAAAATAAATGTTTGCCAAACCTCTGTTCGTTTGGAACAAAATTTTTCGGGACAAGTTCTATAACTGGAAAGTGTTCAGTCGTCTTATGCTTGATTTTCTTGATATTGAAATCCTAAAATCATTTATTTAGCCGCATCGTCCTTGGGTTCAGTTTGTTTAGTTCCCAGCTTAAATTGACTCACACGGCTTTGGTATGTTCCTCGCCGCCCCCCCCCCTTACTTGAAGCAGTCGTAATGGAATAAATTGTGGGATTAGTCAGCCATTCAGATCTTTTGAGATTTTTCATCAACGAAGTCACACGCGCATCAGATTGGGCCACACCGTTAAGGGTAATTTTCTCACCCTTTTGTTTCATACTGGTGAAATACACACCATCAGGTATCCGCCTCACAATTTCATCAAATAAATGCACAATTTTTGGACGGCTTTTTTCAAGTTCTTGGATAGCACTCATCTTCTTTACCAAGCGCTGTGTTTGTTGCTCTAACGTTTTAATTTCCGTAATTTTGTCTTCGGCCGTTTTAATCTGTTTTTCCAAATAGCTATTGCGGCTTTTTTGATAACCGATCTCACTTGCCATGTACATATGCACAGCCAACACGACAAGCCCCGCAAAGGCGACTGATATACCGGCGATTATACCGAAGCGAATTTGACGTTCATTTTTAAGTGTTTCGCGCCAAGGTAGTAGGTTAATGTGTTGCATATTATAGTCATTGATAATTGGTAGTCCCTACCAACCAATAGAAGTGTTCAAATCAAAGCGATAGTGAGTGGGCGAGATGATGAGCCTTTGATAGACACAAAGCCCTAACAAATGCCAGTAAAATATGATCGTGCCCATTTATATTATTTATATTTGATTTTAAATACCTACAAAATTAAGTAGGACTATCTGGATTTGGGACTATAGTTGCTAGGGGCAAAACCTTCAAGGTTTCCAAAACCTTGAAGGTTTATAACTGAAATTATTATTCTTACAAACTATAGCTATTTTGCAATTCGTCATTCTGCAATTCGCAATTCACCATACATTCAATAATCAGTCAAAATTTCGTAGGGCAAGCCCACAAGCAATCATTAACGCCGGCGCATCGTTCATTAAAGCTTTTTTGCTGACCCGTGAAGCGACTGACATTGAAGCGACTGGGTTGACAATTGTAACATGTCCACCCACTTTGTTGCTGACTTGTTCAACAATACCCGATATGGAAGCACAGCCACCTGCGATTAAAACATGTGACTGTTTGCCATAAGTCGATTGAGCATAATAGTATTTTACCATTCGACTGATTTGATCAGCCATCTCGTCTTTAAAAGGCTCAAGGATTTCCGTTTCGTAGTTCTCAGGGAGCCCACCCTCGCGTTTCATTTTATTTGCTTCGTCGTAGGTCAGTTCGTAACGCGCTTGAATTTGTTCGGTCAATTGTTTACCCCCAAACATTTCCTCATGTGTATAGACGATTTTTTGATCGCTTAGCACATTGATCGTCGTGGTAGTCGCACCAACCTCAATTAAGGCAATGGTTTCACCTTCCAATATTTCTGGATCGTTTTGCGCCACCATAACAAAGGCATTTTCCAATGCGTATTTTTCTATATCCACAATTTTGGTTTTTAATCCAGCCTGTTCAAGCGCCGCTGTACGTGCTTCTAGCATCTCGCTGCTACAGGCGGCCAGCAACACATCAACACGTTCTTCAGGCTCTTTTTCATTGGGACCCATCAGATAGAAATCAAAATGGATCTCATCACCTTCTTTACCCAGATATTGGGCAGGGTCAGATCCAATTTGTTCTTTCATGTCATCATCAGACATATCCTTCTCCATCTGGATAGTTTTGGTGATGACGGCCGGCCCTGCCACTGCAATGGCCGCATGTTGGGCTTTTGGTTTGGCCCGCTTGACAACGCGGCTAATAGCATCGCCAACGATTTCCCCGTCAACGATGTTCTTGTCTTCTATGGCTTTTTCTGGTAGAGGTTCCATAGCATAGCTTTCAACTTTGTACCCTTTACCGGCTTTGCTGAGTTCAAGCAATTTGACGGCTGTTGAACTAATATCTATTCCTACTATTGGTTCTGGTTTTAAACTGAATAAGCTCATGTTTCTTCATTCAAATATTGATAATTTTTTTGTAATAGCGAATAGCGAATAGCGAATAGTTCAAATATCCATTATATTTTCTTAAGTAACTCATGTTACGCACACAGCTTCAAAATGAGTCAATTGGTGCAACCATAAAGGATTGCCCCTACAATCTCTCAATGTAGGGGCAATCCCCCGCGCAAGCCCTTTGCGGTTGTCCCCGATTGGT
>QNER01000426.1 GCA_003646175.1 Candidatus Parabeggiatoa sp. nov. 1 | reverse complement strand
TCTATTAAAAAATAATTGAAAATAATTGATGATTTTAGGTTGATTCTAGAATTTTGGCCCTTATATGTATGTATATTTACCCGCACGATGGTGGATAGTCGTTGAGACGATCACTTTTGAAAACTTTTTATCAAGGAGAAAATCATGCAGCAACGTATTTTCGGTGCTTGGAGCGAAACCGATGTCATCCCCACACTGCTCGAAGGATTACAACACTTAGAAGTGGAATATGGCAATTTCGAGAAAGTGGGTATTGCTACCTTAATGGAAGGGCGTATTCAATGTCAAAATACCCATAGCTTACAGAATTTGCAAAACGTGTTGCAAGAACAGTCACTGTCTGGGCATTTTGGCGTGGCTTACACTTGTCCCAAAAGTGCAGAGGACATGGGAAAAAATTATGCGGCGCATATGTGCGCGAATGAACGGATTGCCATTGTATTTCATGGCATGATTGAAAATTTCGCGGAAACGCAACATGAGTGCTTGGCACTTGGGTATCCATGCGAGACTCAAAATGACGGTGAAATCGTTTTAGGTATTCTTAACCGTTATCTAAAAATCAGCGGCATCTCACCTTTGGATGCTTTGACGCTCACTCTTACATGTTTGAAAGGCTATTTTGCAATCATCGCACTTTTTGCTGAGGAAAATCTGCTGATGGTGGCACGCCGAGGTTGTCAGATCGCTATCGGCGTTGATGAAAACGTGACTTTATTTGGTTCGGATACCAAGGCATTGACTTTGTTATCTCGAAGAGTCATGCAGTTAGAAGAGGGAAGTCCGACGGTGTTATGTTCTGTCGCGGGGGAAATCGTGAAAGGAAGAACGGTTAATTGAACTACCAGGGGCTTGCGCGTGGGATTGCCCCTACAGTGTTCAATCACAATAGGGCATTTGGTGTATGTTTTCCAATGTATGTTTTTCACAGTTCCCCAGGTTTCACCTGGGGGGCGCATTCCCATTTTCCGGGTAATCGTGTCAAAAACACCATAACCTTGATTTTATTGCAGTTTTTCAGATAAATAATTTCAGTTAGAAACCTTCAAGGTTTCCAAAACCTTGAAGGTTTTGCCCTAAATATTTTTATGAACGTCTATAGGTTTGAGATTTTACCCCGACGACAGAAAATCGCGTCAAAAACACCAGAGCCTTGATTTGATTAGGTTTGAGATTTTACGTTGATGAAAGAAAATCGCGTCAAAAACTTTAGTTTGTGCATCCTGAGTCTGCCAACTTGAGTTTGCCCTGCCAAGTTAAAACTGGCAGATTCCTAATGCGTTCAAACGTGCCATTATGTATGTATCCGGAAAAGGGGAATGCGCTCTCGCCTGGGGCTATTCACATTCAACCCCATTGGGGTTGGTGCATGTTTTCCAATGTTTTCCACAGTTCCCCAGGTTTCACCCTCATCGTTATACATAAGTATTTAAGCATTTTATTTTTAATAATATTTGTAGCCACCCAAGTCTTTTTTTTGCCCACCATTTAAGCTAAGCGATAAATCCTTAACAATAACTACAAGGATTGTATTTTAGAAAGGATTTTTGAGAGACGGATTTGACGCATCGAGGAACGAAAAAAAATTAATAAGACTGATACCAGCATTCTGACTCCCGCAACCAAATACCGCACCCAACTCAACCAAGATAGCCCTTGAAATGGGTGATTTATCGCTTTTCAAAACCCGGTGAAAATGGGAATGCGCCCGGTGTCAATCCTGTTTTTATAAATCCCTTCTATGTACAGGACAAAAAAGTGTTGAAGCCGTGATGCTATCGCTTTGCCCGAAAAAAAGTGATACTATCGCAAAACCAAGCGATAGCATCACGAAAATATTTAAAATCAATTGGTTATGATTTTTGTCCTGTACATAGGGAAAAAACACTAAAACAATAGCGCTTTGGACTCATTAAGAATTTTGGCGCTTATTTCAGTCTGATTGTGAACCGAAAAAAAGTGATACTATCGCAAAACCAAGCGATAGCATCACGAAAATATTTAAAATTCTTCCATTCCATTGATTCGATAGAGAGGGCATTTTTTATTTTTTAAAATGCCCCATACATATCGGAACAAATGTTCTCGTCCCTCTTTCATTAAGGTGAATTCTCGGTTTTTGGTTGAGAAAACGATTTGATACAATGTTTGAGTATAGGTTGCCATTTTAAAATGCAATGCTTTGAATTTTCGGTAGTCCTGAAATGCGGGTGATTTTTAGGAGTCCAAACGACGCGAAAGTTTAGCGAAGCGAAACTTTAGCGTCGTTTTTAGTTTGGCTGGGCTTACCAAACTAAAGTTTGGACTCCATTACCCATTGCCCTTAGTACTGACTTGTTGTAAATGACTTAGTCGTAAGTGAGTTTGAATTCGTGCCAAGACTTCTTTGGGTTCAAAAGGTTTGGTGATGTAATCTACGGCTCCAACTTCAAATGCTTTCACTTTATTGACCGGGTCTGACAATGCGGTCATAAAAATAATGGGAATGTGGCGAGTTTGTGAGGCCGCTTGGAGCCGTTGACAGGTTTCAAAGCCATCCATGCCGGGCATCATCACATCTAGCAAAATTAAATGGGGCATTTTATGTTGAATGATTTGTAAAGCCTCTTTGCCACTGGTTGCGGTTAAGACTTGCAGGTTATTTTTGGTTAAAAAATAGGATAAGACGTACACATTGTCCGGCATATCATCAACAATGAGAATGCGAGGTGATGGTGGCATTGTCAGGCTTAATTTTTTCTGGCAGCGTTCCAGATAAACCTGCGCGGCTTGATCAGTTTCGTTGATTTGTAAGACTCTTTCAAACAGAGGTTGTGCATCTTGGTATTCTTCCCAATGATACAGTACAAAACCTTCTTCAAAATCATCGCGTGTTTGGTCTTTCAATGCCATAATTTCAGGCGGTTCTGCATCAAAAATTTCATAAACAGTGACTTCTTCAGATTTGCCTTTGACTTTTACCGCATCAATCACGCGAACATGATATTGCAATGGATCGGCTAATTTCAAATACGTTTGCTCGGTGATTAATAGGGGAGTGCCGTAGATTTTGGTCAAGCCTTCAACACGGGAAGCGACATTAACTGCATCGGCAATCACCGTCCCATCCATGCGATGTTGGCCGCCCACAGTGCCTAACATCAAAGGGCCTGTATTGAGTCCAATGCCAATTTGCATCGGCTTAAAATCGATACTTTGTAAAAATTGATTGTATTTTGTCAGCTTTTTCAGCATCGCAATCGCGCCATGGATTGCATCATCAGCACTGCTTGGAAATAAGGCCATAATCGCATCACCGATATATTTGTCAATAATGCCATGATGTTCAATAAGAACGGGTTCCATTTGACCTAAATAACCGTTAATAAAGTCAAAAACTTCTTTGGGTGTCATGGTTTCAGAAATAGCGGTAAATTCCCTGATGTCGGAAAACATGACCGTGATCTCTTTTGCCACTTGATCACCTAACTTGACTTGAAGAATGCTGTGCTTGTCTAACAGGCTTAAAAATTCACGAGGGACAAAGCGTTCATAAGCCACATTCATTTCGATGAGTGTGGCATTCAGTTCACCAAGTTCTTTGATATAACGAATCCGTTCTGCTTCTACCTGTTGACGATCAGAGAGATCTCTGACAAAAGCAAAGTGGTATTCGGTACCGTTAATTACCAGATAATTGACAGTGAGCTCTACTGGGAATCGTTCCCCTTCCTTAGTTTGATGTTGGGATTCAAAGGTACGACAGCCACATCGTTTTAAGTCTTCCCAGTGTGCAGGCCAAACGGCAGCGGGCAAATTATGGTCAATGTCGTGTATGGCCATGGTGTATAATTCTTGGCGTGAATAGCCTAAAGCGCGGAGTGCCGCTTCGTTGGCGTAGAGAATTTGTGCCTGTGGCCCGATCCATAAGATAGCCTCGGCTGCGTGTTCAACGGAGAACTGGGTGACCCACAGTTTTTCCTCAGCCTGTTTGCGCTCAGTAATGTCTTGAAAGACGGTGAGGGCGTAAACGATATTGCCATTGTCATCAAAGATAGGCGTTCCCCAAGCTTCTACTGGGATAATCTTATCAGCCCGGCGAATATCCATATCATCAGCGGCAACACTTTCACCTTGCAATGCTTGTACAAACGGCAAGTTTTCTGAGGGATACACTTGATTTGTTCCCGTCATATAAATTTGGTAAACTTCTGCGATTTGCGTGGCAGTGGCTTCTTCTACAACGCCTTTGCCAAGAATCTGTTGTGCTCTTTGGTTAAAATAGTAGGGTTTACCAGCGGCATCAAGCACGCCTACCCCAGCAGGCATGGCTTCGAGGAATTGTCTTAGCCTGTTTTCATTGTCTCTTGCGAGGCGCAAAGTTTCCGCTTTGAGTTGTTGGATATTGAGATGGGTTTTGATACGAGCGAGGAGTTCATCTTTGGGAACCGGTTTCGTCAAATAATCGTTAGCCCCGCTCTCGAATCCAACCACTAAATCGGTCATTTGGTTTTTGGCCGTCAACAGTATGATGGGTAATTCATCGGCGGGCCAAGTTTTACGGATGATTTGCGTCACTTCGTAGCCATTCATCAGCGGCATCATCACATCCAGTAAGATAAGATCAGGCTTAGAGTCCTTCTCAAGGTGTGCCAATGTTTCAGGCCCTGAGGCGGCTTGACGTAGGCAATAATTTTTTTGCAATGACAGATAGTTGATGAGTACCAGTCTATTCACTTGTTCATCATCGACAATCAAAATGGTGAACTCTTTTTCAGTTATCAGTGGGCCGTTATTATTTTTTCTCAATGGTTCTGGTAACTGAGAACCGATAACTGATGATTGAGAGATTGTCAATTCTTCGGTTTCTGGTAACTGATTGATAATTGAGAATTCAGATAATAACTGAACGCTGTTCACTGATGACTGAGAGGAAATGGGTAAGGTAAAGGTAAATTGTGAGCCAACCCCGACTTGTGATTGAACACGCATTTGTCCACCATGCAAGTTGACTAATTGCTGAGCCACGGCTAATCCCAAGCCGGTACCCCCATAGATTCGCGACGCTGAGCCATCGACTTGTTCAAAGGCTTCAAAGATTCGGTCAAGTTTTTTTTCCCGAATGCCTATGCCGGTGTCAGAGACGGTAATTGCTAATTTTAATGGTGAATGGCTCATTAAGAATGGTGAATGGTAAACGGTGTCAGAATTCTGAGATATGTTCCTTTGCAGCGTTCCCCTTTTTTCTGTCTCTTCTACCACTTCGGCTGATACCGTCACTGTGCCATGATCCGTAAACTTAATCGCATTGCTAATGAGATTGTGTAAAATCTGTTGCACTCGATTTTCATCAGCATTGATGGGCGGAAGTCCAGTGGGGATGGCATTGATAAGCTGCACTTTTTTGTGTTCGAGCAGTGGTTGGCTCAGTGTCAAGACGACATCAGCGATTGTCTTTGTATCGACGGTTTTTAGCTGTAAATCAATCTCTTTCTTTTTCAACTGTGAAAAATCAAGAATGTCATTGACAAGGTTGAACAAACGGCGGCCGCTTCCAACTATCATGGCGAGATTAGCATGAAGTGGTTGGGTTAATGGCCCAGCCGCACCTTCAATCAAGGATTCCGCAATACCGATAATGCCATTGAGGGGCGTGCGTAATTCGTGAGAGGTATTGGCTAAAAATTCATCTTTGAGTCTATCGGCCTCTTTTAATTGGGCTGCCATCTCTTTTTCACGCTCTAATTCTTGCTGCTTCTCCTGTAGTTTGCGTTTTTGGGCCAGTACATAGCTGCCAATGATCGTTAAAATGGTTATGACATATAATGTGTAAGCCCACCATGTTTTCCAAGGGGGGGGTAGGATCGTGATTTTGATTGCTGTGCCTTTGTGATTCCAGACATTATGGTTGTTGCTGCCCTTGACACGAAAAATATAGGTGCCGTGGGGTACATTGGTGTAATTAGCATGGCGTCGGGTGCCTACCTTATTCCAGTCCTTGTCAAAGCCTTCCAACTGGTAGGCATATTGATTTTTGGCCGATTGTAAAAAATTTAAGGCCGCAAATTCAAAGGAAAAAAATGACTGTTTATAAGACAGTGTGATTTCTTGAGTTGTGCTAATGTGCTGTTGTAGGGGCGATGTTTTTCCCGGATTAACCGTTTGATTAAAAATGCTAAAATTGGTAATAACGATAGGGGGAATATAGGCATTATCCTTGACACGTTCAGGATAAAACGCATTAAAGCCATTGATACCCCCAAAAAAGAATTCGCCATGACGGCTTTTATGGTAAACCGCGTTAAATTCATTGCTTTGTAAGCCATCCAACACATCGTAATGTTTAAATGTTTCCGTTGCGGGATTGAACTTGGATAAGCCATGGTTTGACGAGAGCCAAAGATAACCTTGTTCATCTTCTAAAATGCCATAAATGGCATCATTGGCTAAACCGTCTTTTTCACGGTAAGCGTAAAAACGTTCAGTTGCTCGGTCAAATTTGTTGAGTCCACCGCCATAGGTGCCAACCCACAGCGTACCCGTCTTATCTTCGTAAATGGCCGAAACCTCGTTGTGGCTCAAACTGGTGGGATTTTGCTTGTCGTGTTGGTAACGCACAAATTGGCCCGATTGGCGATCAAACTTGTTCAACCCCCCCCCTTGAGTGCCAATCCACAATGTTTTGGTTTTGTCTTCGTAAATGGCAGAAACGGTGTTGTGACTTAAACTCTCGGTATTTTGGGGATCGTGAATATAATGGACAAACCTTTCCTGTTGACGATCAAACTGATTGAGTCCACCGCCGGTACCAATCCACAG
>QNER01000425.1 GCA_003646175.1 Candidatus Parabeggiatoa sp. nov. 1 | reverse complement strand
GGTTGAGTACAACTCGTATTGCTGAGTACAACGAATTGCGCGGATAAACGAATTAAGAACCTACAAAAAGTATAACTATTATAAGCGATTTGAGGGCCAGTGTTTGATTTTAAAGCATTCAAAATAGTTTATGGCCCCCAATCTCGTCTAAAAACCCTCACAAATATAGGTTAATAACCTGAACCACGTCTCACGACTCTGCCAAACGACTGCGCGTGAGGCGATTACAAGCCTACTACAAACAACAAACGGGCCTTTCCTTAATTTAATGGTATTGAGCCTACATAAAGTTTTGTTAATTTTCTAATTCTGTTAATTCGGATTCAGACAATAAGGTTTATTAACTACAACGAATGACAGGGATAAATTAAAGCCTGGGGCAACGCCCTAGGCAAGCCCCAAAGGGGCGACATTAATAAAGCTAATCTTCTAACATCACAATAATCACCAGCTAACCTTTGTTTTTTTAGAGCAAGTGTCATATCTTATGTAATAATGTAGCCAATGCTTATCAAAAAAAATTATGACTGATTTCTTGGTTGTGGCTTTTAAGACAATATCGCCAGTTTTGCAAACAATCAGCATATAACGAGTCTTTTGCCTTTATCGCTTTCAGAACGGTTTCTATAATAAATTACTCACCACGATAGTCCTTCTCGTTTTTTAATTCATAGTCTAAAACGTCAGGCTCATGAATTGTTCCAACAATATTACCGGTTCTTGGGTTGCGCCTTAATTCAAAATAGGCACCGTTATGCGCCGACATTAAACAAACCTTGTCAAACGCCTGAATCATCTCCGCGCTGTGAGAAGTGGCAAAGATTTGTACCTCAAATTCGGTGGCTAATTTAAACAGGAATACCCAAAAGGCTTCTTGTACAGTGTGATGTATCCCATTTTCAATTTCATCAATTAATAAAACGGCGCTATTATTATTGATTAAATTTAAAACAATATTAGTCACCTTCTTAATCGCATCACCGAGCTGCATAAAATGCCCATTTTGACGTTTGACTTCAAGATGAATGCCGCCCACGACGGAGGTTTAGATTTCCTAGGGCGATGCCCTAGGCTATATTAATGTCGCCCCGTTGGGGGCTTTTCCCTGGTAGATACACAGGCTATATTAATTCGCTGATTTTCAAGCCGGTTAAGTGAACATTAAAACTATAAATATATAGCTATAGTGTCCACTTAAGGATTTATGTAACTGATTTCTATTAATGAAATGGAATATCAAATCCCTTATTATATAGAATCCTTGTAGTCGTTATTATGGTATTGTGCGTTTGAGGGCCATACTTTAATTTGAAATCTTCAAAATGGTATGATGGCCCTCAAATATGCTTATCCTGGCACTCGTTAGTTTGGACGACTTGTAGTCATCAATGAAAGAATCTGAAAAATAAAATCCCTTATTATATACAATCCTTGTAGTTATATTGTTCATACTCCAAACACTTTCAACACTTCATCTCCATAATGGTTAATGACTTTCACGGCTATTTTACCGGTTGCCGGTTTCTCAAAAGGGCGGCTTTTAGTGGCATAGATTTCGGCCCAAGCGGCCTCATCTATTTCGGCTTTTAAGACACTTTTGAGTTTTTGGTATGGATCGCCAGCCCCGGTAAAATAAACCTGCCTGACGAAAAAACTTTCACCGTCGTAATTGGTATCAATAAACCAGCAGGCGATATCATCAGTTGAATGGGAATTCACAATGCCTTTGCTGGGATCATAAATGTCCACACCTAAGATTTCAATTTGATATTGTCCATTGGACAACGGTTTAAGTTTACCCGTTTCAGCATCAACCGGTTGAATATCTGGTTCGCCAAAAACCATGAATAAGTTACCGCTACCGGTTTTCTTGAGCAAATCTTCACCCATCGTTAAATCCGGATTCATTTTCGTCAATAAGACGACTAATTTTTTGCCATAATTTCTCGCTTCTTCTGAAACATGGGGATCGAAAGCAAAACCACAAATCACCAGCACATCAAAGCCAAAACCTTTGACGGCTTCTTTAGTCGCTTCTTTGATGTGTAGCGGGGAAACGGTGCCATGTTCAGGGCCTATGAAAACGGCGACTTGTTTGGTTTCACCTTGTTTATCGGTATATTCGCCTTCGGCATGGATCCAATTGCCGGCGTAAGGCTCTAAGCGCTCAAAGGTTAAGCGTTCATTTTTAACGGTGTTTTCTACGCCAGATTGTTTCAGGTTGTCCAAAATCAGGGTTTCAAAGGAATCGGCTTTTTTGATTTGGGGCCGCATTTGTGCTTTGATTTCTTCAACGCTGGCATCGGTGGTGAGCATTCTATGGGGAGACAGGCTTTCCACCGTAAACGGGCCAGTCACACGCACCCGCTTTTTATCTTCATAAGGTTGATCATAAAGGGTTTCGGTGCTTGAATGCTTAGCAATGGAGCCATCAATCTCTTGTTGCCGTTGCTGTTTTAACTGCCACCATTGCGCCAGTAAGTCTTTAGCCTTTTTAGTCCACGCCTTTTCTGGTTCCCTTGGGATTTCCCATTCTTGCCAATCTTGTTTGAGTAACGCATTCAACTGGGTTTGTATCGGTGCCAGTTTTTGTTGCCATTTAGCATGAATGGTGTCGATTTCTTCATTGTTGGCAATGGCTTTGAGGGTGACATGGGGAACGGTTTTATAGACAAAGCCTTGTTTAATACCGGCCTTTGAGTCTTTGAGTCGATAGTAAGGATATTTAGCCGTCATTAAACGAGTACGGGCTAGGGCTAACGCAACCCGTGAAGTGTCGCACGTTATCCAACGACGCCCCCATTGTTCAGCAACGTAGGCGGTAGTGCCTGAGCCGCAGGTTGGATCAAGTACCAAGTCGCCGGGATCGGTTGTCATTAGGAGGCAGCGTTGGATTGCTTTTGGAGTCGTTTGAACGACATAAACCATTCCAGATGCTCCTCCCAAATCGTCCCATATATTTGAAAAATAAACCACCGGAAAATCACTCCAATATTTTTTGAATCGTATTTGTGTTTTCTGAGCTACAATACGATTTGCCGTATTGAGACGTTCCATATTTGGTGTTTTCCAATGTGCATTTTTACCAGGATGGAAACGGTTTCCTTGAAAATGAAATGTAAATGTTGATTCAGAAGTGTCAATTGACGTGAGAGGATCAGGAGAGTAATCATTGGTTTTTTCACGGATAGAAAACAATGGACGATATTTTGCTAATTTTTTGTCTTTTGCGTACCAGCATATATAATCATTAATAGGCTGAATAAAATCTCCGGCTTGACTTCCAGTTTTAGTAAAAATTATTTCAGCAATAAAATTCTTAGTCCCAAAAACCTCATCCAACAACTCCCTAACATGATGCACATTCTCATCGCCAATCTGCACAAACACGCTGCCCGATTCCGTCAGCAATTCCCTAGCCAGCACGAGCCTATCCCGCAAATAAGCCAAATAAGAATGGATCCCCAATGCCCAAGTATCCCGAAACGCCCTAATCTGTTCCGGTTGTCTCGTTAAATCCTCCGCCTTGCCATCCTTGACATCACGCTTACGAGTGCTCACTTGCCAATTGCTCCCAAACTTAATCCCATAAGGCGGATCAATATAAATCATCTGCACTTGCCCTTTTAAGCCTTCCTTTTCGGCAAGCGAAGCCATGATTTGTAAGGAATCTCCTAAAATCATCCGGTTTTGCCACTTTTGCTGATGCTGATAAAACTCAATCAACTGTTCAAAATCAAGTCCATTGAAATCACTACCAAACAAATCAAAAGTCGCCGGTTGATCTTGTTTAGCATAGCGCTTGATATCTTGAATAATGGCTTGCGGGTGTATCTTTTCCTGAATATAAACCGGCACCACCGGCACTTCTAACGCCTGGCTATCCTGTTCATCTTTACCCCGCCAAACCAATTGGGGATCTAAATCAGGATTACGCCGGTATAATTTCATTTTCGGTTCATGTTCATCATCCGCGACAAAATCCCGCAACTCCTTCGTCGGAATATTGGTACGAGACTCGTCAGCGTGTTTGATGCTGTCGATTGGGATGGGTTTGGGTTCTGGTTTTTTTCTGGGCATAAGTTTGTAGTAGGCGCTTCAGCGCCTAAGTTTGTAGTAGGCGCTTTAGCGCCTCACGTAAACACAGTAAGTACAACGAATTACGCGGATAAACGAATTAATCAGAACACGTTTGTAGTAGGCGCTTTAGCGCCTAAGCTTGTAGTAGGCGCTTTAGCGCCTAAGTTTGTAGTGAAAGACTCTGAAAAAAAATCCCTTATTATATAGAATCCTTGTCGTTATTCAAAAACTCCCGAATCGTCGCCATGGCTTGATACGGATCCATCACTTCGCAAACCGCCCAGCGTCCAAATTGCCCGCTATTATTCACTGCCGGCACCCACAGATTTTTGACGGTTTCCATTTTAGTCTCTTTATCGGGCCGTTTTTCCCCAGACACTTCAATAATCAGATTCAATAAATCTTCATGCCCATCATCAACCTTAGCAATGAAGTCAAGGAGGTAATGATGCTGTTTGCCTTCAAAGGTGTAAGGTATTTTAAAATCAAGTTGATGGTTTTTCACATAAGCCGCAACTTCATCCATAGATTGCAGCGCTTGGGCAAATTGACGCTCCCAAACACTGTCTAAAACCATATGAGATAAATGACACTTATGATTAGTCACATAAACCGGTTTACTGGTGCGGTAATTAATCTCCTCGGTAGAACCTTCGGCATGACGTGGTTGTAAAATGGGCTTTAAAATCGGTTGCCCCGCCTGAGTTTGTAAACGTTGCACGATTCGATTGGCAGCGTTATGTTTTAGTTCCTCATACCATAACAATTGCGGAAAGGTATTATCACGACAGATTAAATACTCCTTCATCCAATACTTAGTAATCTGTAGCACTTGTGGAAATAGCCAGAATTTGACTTTATTCTGCACCGCGTGTCGTCCAATGACATGATGCACTCCTTTATCACAGCCTTCTTGTTCAAAATACTTTTCTAAAATCAATTGAGTCAATAAAAAAGCAATTTCACTTAAACGCTTCTTTTTGATTTCATCGGGACTTTGTAGACTTGACTCCCCAGCAATCGGCGCGTTTTCGGTTAGGGTGGAAATATCTTTACTGGTGAGTATGTATTGAACACCCTCATCAAATTGATAACTCAAACATTCTCCAATTAATTCACGGCGATAACCAATCACATGCGGAAAAGTGATTAAGCTATCGGCTCGCTCATCAACCGTATAAACCAGAGTTGTCTCTTTAGGCGGTTTAGGTTCAGGTGAGCCACCGGCGGTGGGGATAAATTCAAACGGCACGCCATAGACTTCCGCATATTCCGCCGGAAAAGCTTCAAACTCAACGGTTTTGCCTTCTACATCTACGCTATGAGGTTCGGTTTCGTAACTCATACGACGTAAACCGCGCCCCACGACTTGCTCACACAGTAATTGCGAACTAAAGGCTCTAATGCCTAAAATATGAGTGACACTGTTAGCATCCCATCCTTCCGTGAGCATTGATACCGATACCACACATTTGAGATGTTCGCCCAATTTGCCCTTTTTACCAACAGTATTCATCACTTCCCGCAATAAATCTTCATCAGTGAGATTATCAACACTGCGCCCCGGATAGCGTTGCTTAATTTCGGCCTTAAATTCTTCGATTTCAGTGCTGACTAATTGCTTAAACTCTTTACTCAGGGCTTCGCCGGATTCTAATTGTTGACTGTCTATTAATAAAGTATTGGGTTGTGCTAACCATTGCCCATTATGGACGTTACTAAAAATAGGCAATCGCCCTTTAATCAATGACTTATCACCATTGGGCAAATCTTTTTCATAACCGGCGATATAATCAAATACTCGTTTAGAAGTCAGGGTATTATTGCACACCACAATAAACACGGGCGGCATACTATCGGGGTAATCACTGCGGCGCTTATCCCACAAATTATAAGCCTTCTGATAATTATCATATAAGGCACTTAACGCATTTTCAAATTCTTGGGGATAAACAAACTCAGTTTCTTGGCTTTTGCGAGTGCCTTTAAAAGCGTTACCGATATGTTGCCAGAGATTACGATTAATCGGATTTTCATTAATCGTATTATCATCAACCGGCACACGAGGCACTTTAACAATCCCACTTTCAATCGCATCGGTTAACGAAAAATCACTGACTACCCAAGGAAACAGTGTCCCTTCAGCATAGCCAGAACCAGCTAAAAAGAACGGAGTCGCCGATAAATCATAAACGGCTTTTATGCCGATTTTGTTGTTAATCTGTTCTAAGCCAGTAATCCAAGTGCGTGCTTCTTGAGCATTGCGTTCCGCCTCTTTCCTCGCATCACCCGTTAATTTTTCTGAATTTTCCTCGATGGGCTTGCGATGGTAACAATGATGGGCTTCGTCATTAATCACAATAATATTTTTACCCAATTCACCACCGACACGTTTTACCATTTGCCCCGGGGTTTCTTTGAATAAATCGGGATTATTGGATTGCCCCAAAATACTTTTAGTGAGTTTAGCCGCGTCAATATTATCTCTCAGCATAAAGGCATGATAGTTGGTAATAACTATTTTTGCCCTGCCTAAGTCTTGTAAATAGGTACTCGGTACTAATTCAAGCTTTTGATAATAGTTTTCAGCGTCATTGGGCAATAGCACTCGTAACCGATCACGAATGGTGATACCGGGTGTCACGACTAAAAACTTATCGGTAAAGCGCGGGCTTTTAGGATGCGCTATTTTATTAAGCACTTGCCAAGCGATAACCATTG
>QNER01000424.1 GCA_003646175.1 Candidatus Parabeggiatoa sp. nov. 1 | reverse complement strand
TATAAATGTCTTACGCTCGCAATAAATTTGGGGCCATCAAGTCAGATTTCAGAAAAATGTTTCAGGCGATAAATCGCCTACTACAAACACTACAAACACTATCTATCTACTAACGGCAAACTTGGTACTGGAAACTTTTAACTGTTTCAGGCGATAAATCGCCTACTACAAACACTATCTATCTACTAACGGCAAACTAGATACTGGAAACTTTTAACCGTTTCAGGCGATAAATCGCCTACTACAAACACTATCTACTAACGGCAAACTAGGTACTGGAAACTTTTTACCGTTTCAGGCGATAAATCGCCTACTACAAACACTATCTACTAACGGCAAACTCAAAAATGGGCGGCCAGTTTAAGCTGTACTTAATTCGTTTATCCGCGCAATTAGTTGTACTTAATTTAATTCGTTCATCCGCGCAATTAGTTGTACTCAGGTGTGCGTAATTCGTTAATCCGCGCAATTCGTTGTACTCAGGTGTCCTAAAAATCTCGCTCGCACGTCAACCAGTACAGGGCCTACCATCTATAAACGATTGAATTTAATCACTAATTAACTTTGTCAATGACTTAAGTCTATTAAGGCACAACCGACAATCATCCACCTTTAGAGTTCCAACTACACTGATGTAACTCATGATTATTTTTTCATAACCAATCACCAATGAACTTCAACACGTCACGCCGGTAAAAAGGTTTATAATCATTAGCTTAATTAATTTTTGCCCGGCCATGACTGGAAAAACTCTCTTCTAAAAATTATCCATTCCAACTAAAACATTAGCCTTTTATAATATTATGACAAAAGGTTTCTAACAAACCGTTGGATCATTTTGACTTTTTGTGTATTATTTATTTTTCATTTCCGAGCACTTGAACATAAAATTCGTTACACGAGAAATTTGGCACCACGAAATTTTTCTCGCCAAACTCTAATCGTAAAAAAAGGATCAGTTTCTAACCGTGTTTAGTCTATTTTAGTTACGTTTAGACTGATTAGTACAACGGATACGCGAAATAAACGGATTTTGTCTGGTAAATTCCTAGCTAAATACTTGCAATTAATTAATCGGTTCATTTTTCATTTTTCATTAGTCTAAAAGGATGTCACCAAAATGCGTTTCAAACCGAGTTTCTCTCTCACCAAACGAGTCAGTTTACTACTGGTTTTGGTCTTGAGCCTAGTCATACCAAAAGGGGCTGTCCTAGCGGAATCCCATAAGACAGCAGCCCAATTTGACCAAACCTTGCAAATGCTCACAGACACGTTGGAGCAATTGCAGGCTAAAGAGGCCGAGGAAACAAACACGGCCACACGCCGCCGCCAAGAAAGTACGACGGTTTTACAAAACCGTCTTAATGAACAAATTGAGCAATTGCTCGCTGTCAATGACCAAGTGTTGGCCGAGTTTGCCGCGCTCGAAGAATTTTTGCGCGACAAAAACTTGCCCGATCTGATATGGAAACGGCATTTTGACGCACAAGAAGCGTACCAAAAGCGCCTAGAGACGTTGTTAGAGCGGCTGGAGGCGATACCAATCGCGTCAGACGCACAATCGGTTAACGAACATGCGGGCCAAGCACTTGAACTTCTTAAATCTCAAAAGCCACCAACCCAACCGGCTTTTGATCCAGAACAAGCGCCGTTTGGCTTGCCAAAAACCGCGCCACGGGCACCGTTTGAAAATGAAACCGAACTCCATCAATGGTTATCGGGTTCCAATACCGACACGGGTATTGACAACACCCGAAGAGCGACAAGAGGGGGTCAATCTTATTCCACCCCGATTACGCCAGACATTCAAAAATTAGCCCAACAATTGGGCCACAAACCGGTAGCCATCTACAATTGGGTACACGATAATATCGTTTTCGTACCCACTTACGGGGCCATCAATGGGGTTGATAAGACATTAGACACGAAGCAAGGTAATGCGTTTGAGATCGCATCGGTGATGGTGGCCCTGCTGAAAGCCAGTGGGGTTGAGGCAAAATACGGCATGGGTACCGTCAACATCGGCATAGAACGGGTCAAAAAGTGGCTGGGTGCCGAATCGGCCAACGCGGCCATCAACAGGCTGGCTCAAGCACGCATCCCCCATCGAGCGGTCGTGTCTGCTGGGCAAGTTAAAAGCCTGAAAATTGAGCACATCTGGGCTGAAGGCTTTCTAGATTTTGAGCCGAGCAAGGGAGCGAAACACCAAAAACCTGACACTTGGATATCGCTAGATGCCAGCTTTAAACAACACACTATTGTGCCGGGTACCAACTTGACTGAACTTGTCCCATTTGACATTGACGCATTGCGTGATCATCTGGTTGCGACGACCCAAGTTGATGCGCGAGGTGGTGTGTTTGGCATTGATTCTTCTTTTATTAAGAACCGGTTGACTGCCTATAAGGCTGAATTAGAAAATTATATTGAGACCAACGAACTCAATCCAGCGGACTTGATTGAAAAAAAGGTCATTGTCCCAGCCAACCGTCCAGAACTGGCGGCCGGTTTGCCTTACGAAATAGTCGCACGCACCGACATGGTCGATGAAATTGGGGCGCATTTAACGCACCAGTTAACAATTAAGTTTTATCATAGTCAGTCGGCGCAAAACTTGGATAATCCGACGTTGAGCTACACGCTCCCGTTGCCAGCCATTGGCACTCAACGCCTGAGTGTGACTTATGTCCCGGCCACCGATGCCGATGCACAGGCTTTGGAACAATTCAGAAACAGTGACGCAACCGAGTTACCGCTCTACTTGTTCAATGTCAAACCCCAACTCCAATTGGATGGCACGGTTTTGGCCGAAGGCACGGCCATCGGTCTGGGCCAACCGCAGTATTACACGCTGACGTTGAGCAACCCGCATGACAGTTATAACGCGCACGGCACCGCCACGGCTGGTGATGAAATCGTGTTGGGTGTCAATGGTAGCGGCATGACGCCTGAATTGGTGCAAAAACGTCTGGATGCGGTGCCATCAGATACCGCGGCCGAAAATATGCATCAAGCCGGCTTACATTTCTGGATGGAGCACGATTTATTTGATAAAATTGCCGCTCAAGCTTTTTCGGTACATGTGCAACGGATGCCGTCGGTGGGCAGTTTTTCCATACCGCTATCGGTTAATTATTTCTTTGGCATTCCGCGCAGCGGCAATTATCGTTCGCGGCAAGTCGATGTCAAGTTGAATTTGCAAATTGTTGTGGCCGAGACGGAGACTGCTCAATTCAACTTTATGTCACAAATCGGTATGCATGGTTCATACCTGGAAGGCTCAGTACTTGACCAACTGTTTGGCCGCCAACGACAGCCCGGGATTTCGGCCGCACAATTGTTAATGGAAGCCAACGACCAAGGTATTCCCATCTACACCATCACGGCCGACAATGTCAATAGCATCCGACCAATTTTAAATGTCGGTGACGATGTCCAGTTAGACATTACCAACGCCATTCATGCCGGCAAACAAGTGATTGTTCCCCAACGGGAATTGGTGCATGGCAATTGGAAAGGGGCCGGTTATATTATCCAGGATCCGGTGACAGGTGTTGGTGCTTATCTGCTTTCGGGCGGCCTTGCTGGCGGTGGGCATGAAACCTGTGAAATTTCATTAGCCCATTCGGTGCATCCAATGTCGCCGATTAGTCTAGCGGTTCAGCAAATGATTAACGAGGCATTCACGGTTTTTCTGGCCAGTCATTTTCGTTTGGTTGAAGCACTGCTTTCAGAGGAAATTGATCATACCGAATACTTTGATGCGCTACAAATGGCGGTCCGCACACTGGCTGCCAAGGTGGCGGAATTGGCAACCGAAACCGCCGTCGGTGGCTCTGGGTGTTTTGTGGCTGAAGCTTATGGTCTGCCCAAACAGATTGCATTACCGCTATTTTACGATTGGGAGGGTGAGCGTCAAACCGATGTTGATCTGAGTGTGGCTGAATTTGCGCATTGCCGGGATCATGCTTGGCAAATTCGTCAGCATTTAGAGGACGAGACTTCAACCGTTATTGGTACCAGTGACCAAGCCGCGTTAACTTATGCGTTTTCATCCGAAGGTCAATACACCGCCCAAGTTTCGGCCTTATGCCAAGAGATGGGGCCGGATCGGGTTGAGAGTTCGGTTGATATCACGATCCATGATCTGATTGCGACCGTCGAGTTTTGTGATGCGGCCACCGAGGGTAATCCGGTTCATCCGGCCACCGGTGCTACCGTTGAGCAACAAACCTTGCTCAGTGTGCAAGGGCTTTTGCCCATTGAGTTCCGCTTGCAATACCATTCGTTACGGCTTGGGCTTGGTTCAACCGGGCGTGGTTGGGAGGCGAGTGTTTTTGGGGCCTCGTTGCAAGAACAGGCCAATGGCAATGTCCGAATTCATTGGAGCAACAATCACTACAATGATTTCAATAAACAGGCGGACGGCCATTATAAGTCGCCGCAGTCTGATTGTGTGTTTGATAAATTGCTCAAAAACCCGGACGGTGGTTTTACGGTTACTCGTAACAATCAGACGGTTTATCAATTCAGTGCGGCTGGGCAATTGGTTAAAATCGGCAACCGGCGTGGTCAATTCCTTGAACTGGCCTATAATAGTGCCGGCCAAGTCGCCAAAGTCACTGAACCGGTTTCGGGGGTGTTTTTAGAATATCATTATCAGCAGGGCCTGTTAGTCCGTGTCAGTGATCCGCTCGGCCGACAAGCCACGTTGGTTTATGATGAACACCACAACCTCGTCAGCATGACCGATGGGGCCGGGCAAACCACCACGTTGACCTATAATAATAAAGGCCAACTCCTGACGAAAACCAATGCCGAACGGCTTGTCGTGTCTAGTCATCGTTACGATGAACGCGGCCGTGTAATCAGTCAAGAGGATGGCAATAGTCGCAATGAACCGTTGCGGTTTAGTTACCAGTCCAACGAGTTAGGTTACCTCACCACGACCGTTACCGGCCGGATGGGTCAAAAACGCCTTTATGTGCATGATCAAGAGTATAACCTGCTGAGTTTCACTGACGAACTGGGCTATAAAACGCGCTATAGCTACAACGCTCAAGGCCAACGAACCCGCGTCACCGATGCCAAGGAGCGCACCAATGCAATGGCTTATGATAGCCATGGTAATTTAGCGAGTTTCTCAGATGCGGCCGGTAACGTGACCTCTTTCGTTTACGATGAGAAACAAAATCTGGTTGAAGCCACCAATGCGCTGGGTCAGTCAATTCGCTTCGGTTATGACAGCAACAATAATCTGACTCGCATCACTGATGCGGATTCAAATGTCACTCGCATCAGCTACACCGCACATGCCCAAGTGCAAACCGTGACTCAGCCTCGTGGCGGCGTAACCCGTTATTACTATACGCTCCACACGACAGACCCAACCGATGTCAGTTGTCAGAATGGTGTACCCGTCACGGCCCCAATGGCCGGTGGTGTGACTTGCACGTTGGCTCGGCCGGTGCTTGTCGTCAGTGCCGAAGGCACGCGCGGAAAGTTGGCTTATGATCAGGCCGGCCGTTTAGTTCGGATAACCGATGGCGACACTCATAGCGTTACGCTGACTTATGATGGCCTCAATCGGTTGCTGTCGGTGAGCAATCCATTAGGCCACACGGCCAGTGTCACATACAACAGCCGCAATAATCCGACGACTACAACCGATGCCAATGGCAACCTCAACCGTCGGTTTTATGATACCAACGGTAATCTTGTGGTTTATATCAATGCGTTAAATCAGGGCACTGGTTACGATTATGATGGCGAAGATCGTCTGATTCGAGTGGTTGACGCGACAAATCGGGCGACCCAATTGGGTTATGATGCCAAAAACCGGTTGGTCAGCCTCACCAATCCGTTAGGGCAGACACAAACACTGGAATACGACGCGGTTGATAACTTAATTAAGCGTGTTGATGCGGTGGGCCAATCCGTCATCTCTCTGAGTTATGATAACCGAGATAATCTGACTCATGTCAGCGATGCGTTGGGCAATACGACGGCCTTTCATTATGATGCACTTAGCCGGCTGATTCAAACCACCGATCAGTTGAATCGTGTCACTCAGTTCCGTTATGACAATCACAATCGCTTGGTGGAAAGTCTGGATGCGTTTTTGGGCCGCTCAACCCAACAATTTGATGCGGACGGCCATCGTCAGAAACTGACGGATGCTAAAAACAATGACCTCCAATTTGACTTTGATTTCAGCAGCCGGCTGGTTCAGGAAACGGATGCAACGGCCAATCAAGTCAGTTACACCTACAATGCCAGAGATTTACTGGCTCAAATCACCAATGGGCGTGGACAACAACGCAATATTGAATACGATGCGGCCGGCCGCATCACCCGCTGGACTGATCCAGATGGCAGTGTTTCCTACACCTACGATGCCAACGGCAATGTCTTAACCGTCACCGACAGCTTAGGCACAATTACTCGTGAATACGATCAACTCAATCGTGTCACCAAGTATATTGACTCGCAACACAACACGTTGCAATACCTCTATGATGAAGTCGGCAACTTGGTGACACTGACTTATCCAGACGGCCGGCAAGTCCATTATGAGTACGATGCGGCCAATAGATTGGTCAAAGTCATCGACTGGGCTGCCCGTGTGACCGAATACGAGTACGACCAAAATGGCCGATTAATCAATACGTTGCGACCCAATGGCACCCAACAGACTCGTGCTTACGATCCGGCCGGGCAGTTATTGCAACTAAAGGATATCGTCATTGCCACTGGCGACGTTATCAGCCAATTCGATTTCCGCTACGATGCCGCGGGCAATATTACACAAG